>DASUXN010000101.1:0-7449 GCA_036377875.1 Acidimicrobiales bacterium | reverse complement strand
CCCGGCGTGGGGCAGGGGCCCCCACGCCAAGGGAGGAGGCCGGGGTTGGGGCCCCGGCCGGGGCCGGCCCGCGACGAGGCCGGCCCAGGAGTTAGCACTCGGTATCATCGAGTGCCAGATGCTCGACGAACGCAAGGCCGCGATCCTCAAGGCGGTCGTTGAGGAGTACATCGACACCGCCCAGCCGGTCGGCTCGGCCTCGGTCGTCCGGGCCACCGAGCTGGCCGTGTCCACCGCCACCGTCCGCAACGAGCTGGCCGCCCTCGAGCGCGACGGATTCCTCGACCACCCCCACACGAGCGCGGGGCGCATCCCGACCGACAAGGGGTACCGGTTCTTCGTCGACCACCTCACGCCCTCGCTGGGCGAGCCGCAGCGCCACCGGGTGCAGGACTTCTTCGAGCGGGCCCACGGCGAGATCGAGCAGATGCTGCATGACACGACTCGGCTGCTCTCCGACCTGACCCACTACGCCGCCCTGGTCGTCCCTCCGTCCCGCCAGCCCGCCACGGTGCGGTCGGTGCAGGTCGTGAGCCTGGGCAGCGAGGTGGCGCTGGCGGTGGCGGTGTTCAGCGACGGCACCGTGCGGAAAGCCGTGGTCGAAGTCGACCCGAGCCTGTCGGACAACACGCTGGCCGTCGCCGGCGCCCATCTCACGGCCCACACCACCGGCCTCCCCCTCGAAGCCGACGTCGTCCTGCCGCCTACCGGCGACGACGTGACCGACCGGGTCGTGGCCAACGCCCTCGCCGGCCTCCGGCGGTCGACGATCGGCGAGCGCGAGCAGCTGTTCGTCGGCGGGGCCGCTCAGATGGCGACGACCTTCGACGCCATCGAGACCGTTCGGCGGGTGCTGGCCATCCTCGAGCAGCAGTTCGTGCTCGTCAGCCTGCTCAAGGAGGCGATCCGGGACGACGGCCTGACGGTGTCCATCGGCACCGAGATGGGCGTCGAGCCGCTTTCGCAGTGCTCGATCATCGTCGCCCCCTTCGAGATCGAGGGTTCGGCCGTCGGCACCATCGGTGTTCTGGGCCCCACCCGCATGAACTATCCCGAGGCCATCGCCGCCGTCGGTGTGGTCAGCCATCGCCTGGGCAAAGCCCTGCGGGACGGCTAGAACCAACCCCATGGACGAGGACTTCTACGAACTCCTGGGCGTGGGCCGCCACGCCACCGAGGAGGAGCTGAAGAGGTCCTACCGCGCCCTGGCCCGGGAGCTGCACCCCGACACCAACCCCGACCCGGCGGCCGAGGAGCGGTTCAAGAAGATCACCATCGCCTACGAGACGCTGCGGGACCCCGAGCGCCGGCGGCGCTACGACATGTTCGGGCCCGAAGGCGTGCGGGGCACGGGCGCGGCCGGAAACGCCGGGGCAGGGGCCGGCTTCGGCGGCGACTTCACCGCCAACCTGGGCGACCTGTTCGAGAGCTTCTTCGGCGGCAACCCGTTCGGCGGCGGCGCCCGCCGTCCCACCGGCCCGCCTCCGGGGCCCGACCTGGAGGTCGCCCTCGACCTCGACTTCAAGGAGGCGGTGTTCGGCGGTACCCACGACGTGAGGGTGCGGGTCGCCCTCCCGTGCGAGACGTGCAAGGCCACCGGCGCCCAACCCGGTTCGAACCCGGAGACGTGCCCCACGTGCCAGGGCGCCGGCCAGATCCGCCAGGTCCGCCAGTCGATCCTCGGCCAGATGGTCACCAGCGGTCGCTGCACCGCCTGCGGCGGGCTGGGCCAGATCGTGCGCAACCCGTGCGCAGACTGCCGGGGTGAAGGCCGCCGCACCAAGGACCAGACCTATCCCGTCCAGGTGCCGGCGGGCGTCGACAACGGCAACACCCTGCGGGTGCCGGGCATGGGCGGGGCCGGGCCCCGAGGCGGCCCTCGGGGCGACCTCTACGTCCACCTGCGGGTGCGTCCCCACGAACGGTTCGAGCGCCAGGGCGTCGACCTCGTGCACAACCTCCACATCCCCCTCAGCCAGGCCGCCCTCGGCGCCCACCTGCGCTTCGAGACCCTCGAAGGCACCGAAGACCTGGTCATACCCAAGGGCACCCAGTCGGGGAGGATCTTCCGCCTGCGCGAGCGGGGCGTCCCCCGCGTCGACGGGCGGGGCCGGGGCGACCTGCTCGTGCAGGTCGCGGTGGACACGCCCGACAAGCTCACCAAGGAGCAGGAACACCTGCTGCGCCAGTTCGCGGCGGAACGGGGCGAAGAGGTCGCCCCCGCCGACTCGAGCTTCTTGGGCAAGATCCGCAGCGCCTTCAAGTAGGCGCTCGGGTGGGCCAGGGACGGGCTGCGGCCCACGTCTTCGTGGCCGATCCCGAGCACCCCGAGCTGTCCCCCGAGGACCGCCACCACCTGCTCAAGGTGCTCCGACTGAGGGCGGGGGAGATCGTCACCGTGTCGGACGGGGCCGGCCGCCGGCGCTGGTGCCGCTTCGGCGGAGGGGCGGGAGCGAGCCTCGAACCGGTGGGCGACGTCGAGGCCGACCCGAGGCCGGCGCCGCCCGTCGGCGTGGGGTTCGCCCTGACCAAGGGGTCGAAGCCGGAGCTGGCGGTGCAGAAGCTGACCGAGCTGGGCGTCGACGTGATCGTGCCGTTCGTGGCGGAACGCTCGGTGGTGCGGTGGACGCACGAGCAGGCGGGCGCCCACGTCGATCGGTGGCGGCGCATCGCCCGGGAGGCGGCCATGCAGTGCCGGCGGGTGTGGCTGCCCGAGATCGCCCCGGTGACGACGTTCGCCGATCTCGTGGCCCGCCCGGGCACGGCCCTGGCCGCGCCCGACGGGATGGCGCCTTCGCCCGCCGCTCATCGCGTCGTACTGGTGGGGCCCGAAGGGGGATGGTCCGACGACGAGCTGGAGGCGGCCGCCACCTACGGCTGCGCCCGCGTGCGCCTCGGTCCCCACGTCCTGCGGGCGGAGACGGCCGCCATCGCCGCCGGCATCCTGCTGGCCGCGGTCCGGGACGGGCTGCTCGCCGGCCCCGATTCCTGACCGAAACACCAGGGTTTCAACCACTCTTAGTCGTTGCCCTGAGTCTCTACGTCGCAGTAGACTCCGGCGGGGAACATCCACAAGGGGGGCTGGGTGAGCGACGAAGGCGCGGGCGCCAACCCTGCGCAGACCTACGCTCGCCGCGTCGGGCAGCGACTGCGTGCGATCCGGCGGCAGAAGGGTCTTTCACTGCAGGATGTCGAGGCCGCCTCTGGCCACGAGTTCAAGGCATCGGTGCTGGGCGCATACGAGCGGGGCGAGCGCATCATCTCCGTTCCCCGCCTCCAACGCCTGGCCGGCTACTACGAGGTGCCCGTCGACCAGCTGCTTCCGCCACCGCCCGAGCTGGGACGGGTCGGGTCGGCCAGCCGGGACGGCAACGGCGACGACGACGACACCGGCCCCGTGCCCACCATCACCCGGTCGGCCACCGAGAAGGTCACCTTCGACCTGACCCGGTTCCGCGACGTGGCCGATCCGGAGCTGGAGATGGTCCGGCAGTACCTCAACAGCATCCAGGTGATGCGCCAGGACTTCAACGGGCGCATGCTCACGATCCGCAGGGACGACATCCGCGCCATCGCCGGTATGTTCGGCACCGATCCCGGCGCCCTCGTCGAGCGATTGGAAGCCCTCGAACTACGCATGTCGACGTAGCCTTACGCCCTCTATGGAGCGCCCGATGAGACGAGCGCAGACGCTTCGGCGGCTCGGCTGGGTTCGTGTGGCTGTTGCCCTGACGGCGACGGCCCTTCTGGCGACCGCCTGCAGCGAGGGCGGCAGCGGCTCGAAAACCGTCCTGCGGGTCGTCATGACCGACGACTGGGTCACCGGCCCGTTCACCGACGCCGTCCGGGAGTTCGAGCGCACCCATCCCGGCGTGCGGGTCGACATCGACAAGGGCCCCATCAACCGCATGGCCGACGTCGTCCGCGCCGGGATCTCCAGCGGCGCCCCGCCCGACGTGGTCCAGGGCCATGCCCACACCGGCGCCGGCCAGGACCTGGCCGACCCGGTCGACGACCTGTGGCAGCACCACGGCATCACGCCCGCCGAATACCTGCCGGGAGCGGTGGAGGACGTCACCTGGGGCGGCAAGCGCTACGGGTTGCCCCTCGACAGCAATGCCATGGCCCTGCTCTACAACCGGGCCCTGTTCGACCAGGCCGGCGTCGCCCCGCCCGACCCGGCCATGACGTTCCTCGACTTCGAGCGCATGGCCGCCCAACTCACCAGCCCCGACGGCTCCCGCCGAGCCCTCGTGGTGCCCATCGACACGTGGGTCACCTACGGCTGGATACGGGCCAACGGGGGCGAGCTGGTGCAGGTCGACGAGTCGGCCCGGCCCAACTTCAGCCTCAACCACCCGACCGTGGTCGAGACCCTGGACTACCTCGACCGTCTCGTCGACACGGGCGTGGCCTTCGGCCCCACCGGGCCCGACGCCCGCTCCACCGACGCCTACGCGCTGTTCCGCTCGGGCGCCACCGCCGTATACGCCACCGGCTCGTGGGACCTCGTCCGTATCCTCAAGGAGCAGCCGGGCGGGAACTACGGCGTGGCCCTCATGCCCCGCGGCCTGACCGGCGCCACCCAGGGCACGGCCATGGGCGGCAGCAGCCTGTGGATACCCCGGGGCGCGGAGAACCGGGAGCTGGCCTTCGAGTTCATGCTCCTGCTGACCTCGGACCGCTACGCCCTGCGCCTGGCCAAGGAGGAGGGACGGCTGCCCGTCCGGCCCCGCGTCCTCACCGATCCCTACTTCGGCGAGCCCCGCCTCAACGTGTTCGTCCAACAGCTGGCCACGGCCCACCCGCCCACGCTGGGCGCCCACCACGAGGCGTCCGAGGCCTTCGACGACGCCCTCAACCGGATCCTGCGGGAGAACGTGCCGCCGCGTGCCGCCCTCGACGAGGCGCAGCGGCGGGCGGTCACCTCCTGAGCCGGCGGGAGCGCGCTCGGTTGCTCGGTTTCCTGCGGCTGCGGTCGTCGGTGCTGGGCAAGATCCTCGGCGCGCTGGTCGTGGTGCTGGTCGTCTCCACTGCGGTTACCGCCTTCGTGGACGCCCGCCTAACCCACGACGTGGTCGCCGACCAGACCAGCGAGGTGGCGGCCAGCAACCTGCGGGTGCTCGAGGAGGCGTTCAGCGAACGGCAGCGCAACCTGGTCGTCAACCTCCAGACCCTCGCCGACCGCCTGGCCGCCGACGGGCTTCTCGAACCGGGGCGCCGCCCCGATCTGATCGCCCGCCTCGGCGCCGAGGCGTCCAACCTCGAGCTGGACCAGCTCGACGTGCTCAACGCCGACGGTGCCCCCCTCCTCCCCGCGGTGACCGTCGGGCGGCTCACGCCCGTGGCCGGGGGCACCTCCGCCTTCCCGAGCGAGCGCACGAGCCGCCTGGTACGCACCGAGCAGGGCCCGGTGGTGCAGGCCGTGCCCGTCGCCCTGGGCAGCGGCACCCGCCCCATGGTGCTGATGGGCGGGCTTCACTTCGGCGACGACCTCGCCTTCCAGCTCCGCCGCCAGCTGGGAGGCCTGGCCAACGTTCTCCTCGTGGCCGGCTCCCGCGTGGTGGGCAGCACCCTCGCCACCACGGAGGAGGACGGCGGCGACCTCCCGCCCGCCTTCAACGACGAGGACGAGGGGCGGCCGCCGGGCGAGCCTCGGTTCGCCCGGCTGGCGGGCGTCTCCAGCGTGGTGGCCTATGTCCCCGTCGGACGCTCGGCCGAGGATCCCATGGGCGGCGCCCTGGGCATCGTCCTTCCCGACCCGACGGCCGACTTCGACCGCGCCCTGGGCGTCCGCCGCCTGCTGGCCGGGACGGTGCTGGCCGTGCTGGCCGTGGCCCTGGGATGGGTGCTGTTCCGGGCCCTCACCCAGCGGCTGGTCACCCTGGCCCGCACCGCCGACCGCATCGCCGGGGGTGACCTCGACTCGTCGTTCACCGCCTCGGGCAGCGACGAGATCGCCCGCCTGGGAGGGGCGCTGGAGCACATGCGCCAGCAGCTCCAGGTCAAGCTGGCCGAGGTCGCCCGCCAGGCCGCCGAGCTCCAGGAGAGCTCGCAGCGCATCGTCGCCGCCCAGGACGAGGAGCGGCGCCGCCTCGCCCGCGACCTCCACGACGGCATCCAGCAGCAGCTGCTCGTGCTACGGCTGCGGCTGGGCCTGGCCGAAGACGGCGCCGAAGCCCTGGCCGGCATGGAGGGCGAGCTCGACCGCACCATCGAGCAGCTGCGGGAGGTGAGCCACGGCCTCTACCCGCCCATCCTGCGCGACCGCGGCCTGGTGTCCGCCCTCCACAGCTACGCCGGCAAGCTGCCCGTGGGCAGCCGCATCGAGGTGTCCCCCGACCCGCTCCCCCGCCTGCCTCCCGAGGTGGAGAGCGGCGCCTACTTCCTCATCCTGGAGGCGGTGACCAACGCCCTCAAGCACGCCGAGGCGTCCGAGCTGGCGATCACCCTGGCCCAGGACGACGGTCGGCTCGTGGTGCGGGTGGCCGACGACGGCCGGGGCTTCGACGTGGCCACCGCCGAGCGCCACGGCGGGCTGATCTCGATGGAGGACCGGGTGCGCTCGTTCGCGGGTCGGCTGCGGATCACCAGCGAGCCGGGGCAGGGGACGACGGTCGAGGCCACGTTCCCGTCCGGGCAGGAAGCGGACGTCCCTGCCCTCGAGCTCACGCCGTCTGGCGTTGGAGGAAGAACAGCACCGCCGCCACCCGGTGGTTCATATCCAGCTCCTCACTGAGGTCGAGCTTCCGGAAGATGGCGTTGATGTGCTTCTCCACGGCCCGCTCGGTGAGGGTGAGGGTGCGGGCGATGGCGGCGTTGGTGCGGCCCCCGGCCATGAGGGCGAGCACCTCGTGCTCCCGCTCGGTGAGGCCGTGGAGGCGGGAGCGGCTGCGCCGGCGCTGGGCCACCAGCAGCCCGTCGACCACCTTGGGGTCGAGGATCGATCCGCCCGCCGCCACCTCCCGCAGGGCCTCGGCCAGCTGGAGGGGTGCGCCCAGGCGCTCCTTGAGCAGGTAGGCCCGCCCGTTCGACCCGTCCCGCAGCAGCTCCAGGGCGTACTCGGGATCGTCGAACTGGGACAGGATGACCACGCCCATCTGGGGCCAGCGCTTGCGGATGATGTGGGCGGCGTCGATGCCCTCGGTGCGGTGCGTGGGCGGCATGCGCACGTCGAGCAGCACCGCGTCGGGCAGCGTCTCCTCGATGACCGTCATCAGCTCCTCGGCGTCGGCCGCGGTGCCCACCACCTGGATGCCGGGGACGGTCGAGAGCGCGCTGCGGGCCCCCTCCCGCACCAGGTACCAGTCGTCGGCCACCACCACCCGCAGCGGCGACGCACCGTCGGCGCCGCTCTGGGCATCGGAACCGCCAGGGATCAGGGACTCGTCCACAGGACCGCCGATGCTAACGGGAGACTGCTGATCGAGCCGGAAGCGAAGGTCAGCC
>DASUXN010000100.1:0-4933 GCA_036377875.1 Acidimicrobiales bacterium | reverse complement strand
CCAGGGCGGGGGCGGGGCCGACGAGGATGAGCAGGTCGCCGGCGTGCAGCTGGGTCTCGGCCCGGGGAGGCACCAGCAGTTGTCCGTCGGGGCTGCGCACGGCCAGGATCATCACCCCGTCGTAGGGCGCGCACACCTCCTTGACGGAGGCGCCGCCCATCTCCGACGACTCGGCGACGACCAGCTCCTCGACGCGCAGGTCGGGCGCCACGCTGACCATGTCCACGAACTCGAGGAGGGCGGGGCGGAGCGCCTGGGCCGCCATCCGGGTGCCGCTCAGGCGGTAGGGCGAGATGACCCGGTCGCAGCCCGCTCGGCGCAGGGCCTCGACCGATTCGGCCCTCGACGCCCGGCCGATGATGAACAGGTCGGCGTTGCGGGCCCGGGCGAGAAGGGTGATGTAGACGTTGACGGCGTCGGAGTCGACCGCGCACAGCAGGGCCCTGGCCCGGCCGATCCCGGCCTGCTCGAGCACGTCCTCCCGCGTGGGGTCGTCGAGCACGTAGGGCACGCCCGCCTCGAGGAGCTCGGGCTCGAGCGACTCGTCCACCTCGACGACCACCACATCGGCCCCCTGGGCGACCAGCTCGTCGACCGCGGCCCGGCCCACCCGCCCGAAGGCACAGACCACGTAGTGGTCGCGAAGGTCTTCGATCCGTTCCCGCATAGTCCTCCTCAGAAGCGTCCGGCCGAGCTGGCCGCTGACCACCATGCTCGTAGCCACCGCCAAAAGGCTGAAGACGGCCATGAAACCCATCCCGATGAGGCTCAGGGTGAACAGCCGCCCCCCGGCGCCCAGCGGCTCGATCTCCCCGAAGCCGACGGTCGTCAGCGTCGTGACCGTCATGTACACGGCGTCGACGAACCCGTACCCCTCCAGCGCCATGTAGCCCGCCGGTCCGTAGACGAGGGTGAAGGCGAGCATGGCCACCGGCAGCCGTGCCGGCGAGACCAGCAGGCGGTCGCGGCGTGAGCGCTTCGGTCGAGTCGGGGGAGAGATGCGGCGAATTCTGCCCGCGGCGCGTCCCCCGGGTCAGGCGACGAGCTGGAGCAGGCCCGACAGGCGTCTCACCAGGGCGTCCAGGTCGAGCGTCTTGTCGATCAGGCCCAGCGTCTGGCGCAGCTCGGTCTCGGGGATGTCGGCCTGATCGGCCGAAGTGAGCAGCACGATCGACGCGCCGGGAGCGGCGTCGCGAATGGCGCCGATGGCCTGCACGCCGCCCATGCCGGGCATCATCAGGTCGAGGACGACGAGATCGGGCTGGTGGCGAGCGGCGGCGGCTATGGCCTCTTGGCCGTCGGACGCCTCGCCCACCACCGTGAAGTGCCCGTCCAGCTCCATGGCCAGGCGGATGGCGGCCCGCACCTGGTCCCGGTCGTCGACGAGCAGCGTCCGGACCACCGCGCTCTGCCGGCGGCCATTCCGGGAGCCGTCGGTGCCCAGGCCGAGGAAGGTGGCGGAGGGAGTCAACCACGCGTCCACGTCGTCGAACGCCCCCGGCCGCCGCCAGTTGAAGCCCTGGGCCAGGTCGCAGCCGAGCGTGGCCAGCGCCTCCAGCTGCTCCATGGTCTCGACCCCTTCGCCCACCGCCTCGAGCCCGAGGGCGTGGGCCAGGCTGACCACGCTGGTGACGATGGCCGTGTCCTGGGCGTCGTGGCCCAGGCCGGCGACGAACGACCGGTCGATCTTGAGCTGGTCGACGGGGAACCGCCGCAGGTAGCTGAGCGAGGAGTAACCCGTACCGAAGTCGTCGATGGCCAGACGCAGGCCGAGCGCCTTGAGCTCCTCCAGCTTGCGGATGGTGGCCTCGGTGTCGTGGACGGTGGCGCTCTCGGTGATCTCGAGCGTCAACAGGGTGGGGTCGAAATTCGACTCGGCCAGCGCCACCTCCACGTCCTGGACCAGGCGGGGGTGCTGGAGCTGGCGGGTCGAGACGTTGACGCTCATGCCGAACGGGGGCCGCTCAGGGTGGGAGCGCTGGAGGCGCCGGCCCTCCCGGCACGCCTGGCGCAGCGTCCACGCCCCTATGGGAACGATGAGGCCCGACTCCTCGGCCACGTCCATGAACTCGGCGGGCGACAGCAGCCCCCGCACGGGATGGCGCCACCGCAGCATCGCCTCGAAGCCGACGACCCCGCCGCTCTTCAGGTCGATCAACGGCTGGTAGTACGTGTCCATCTCGTCGCACTGCACGGCCCACTGGAGGTCGTTCTTGATCGTCACCCGCTCGAGCGCCGCCACCCGCATGGACGGCTCGAACAGCTCGTAGCGGCCCTTGCCCAGAGACTTGGCCACGTACATGGCTGCGTCGGCCCGGCTGAGCAGCTCGCCGGCGTCCGCGTTCCCCCCTGCAGCAACGGCCACGCCCACGCTCGTGTGGGCGTTGAGCGACTGGCCGTCGACCTCGAACGACGGCGCCATGGCGGCCAGCACCCGGTCCGCCACCTTGCGGGCCCGGACCTCGTCCGCCCCTTCGAGCATGATGGCGAACTCGTCGCCGCCTAGGCGGGCCACCGTGTCCTGCGGGCGCACGCATGTCAGGAGGCGGCGGGCCACGTCCTTGAGGAGCTGGTCGCCGGCGGCATGGCCGAGAGAGTCGTTGATCCCCTTGAAGTCGTCGAGGTCGAGGAACAGGACGGCCAGCGATCCGCCCGAGCGGGTGGCCAGACGGTGCTCGAGGCGTTCTGCGAACAGGCCGCGGTTGGCCAGGCCGGTCAGGTCGTCGTGCAGTGCCCGCCGGCGCAGCTCGTCCTCGAGAGACTTGCGCTCGCTGATGTCCCGGCTGTTGAGCACGAGCCCCCGCACGACCGGGTCGTCGAACATGTCGTTGAGGGCGGTCTCGACGTGGCGCCAGTCACCGTCGGCGTGCGCCAGCCGGCACTCGAGCAGGGGTAGCACCTCGCCCGCTCCCGCCGCGGCCAGGGCGTCGGCCACCCGCTCGGCGTCCTCGGGATGGACCAAGTCGGCGAACGCCCGTCCCACCACCTCGTGAGGTGACAGGCCGAACACCCGCTGCACGGAGGAGCTGGAGTACACCACGATGCCGTCGCGGTCCACGATGGTGATGACGTCGCTCGAGTTCTTGGCCAGGGACCGGAAGCGGGCCTCGGTGCCGGCCAGCGCCTCGAGGGCGGCGCCCGCCAGGGTGGCGATGAACTCGGCCAGCCTTATCTCGTCGTCGCTGAAGAGATCGCCCAGGTCGTGGTGGACGACGGAAAAGCACGCGACGGGCTGATCGGCGCAGTAGATCGGGGCGCACAGGACCGAGCGCAGGCCGAGCAGCACAACGCTGTCCTCCGCCCCTCCGCCCATCTGCTCGCCCGAGACGACCGGTCCGCCGGTCTCCAGGGCCCGGCGCACGAGGGTGCGGCTCACCGGGTCGTCGGACGTCTCGCTCACCAGCACGCCGGCGGCGATGTCGTCGACGCCCACCTCGCCCACGGCGGTGATCTCGCACCGCTCGCCGCGCAGCAGGGTGAGGGCGGCGTCGACCACCGCGGCGTAGATCGACCGGGCCGAGGGTGCGGAGGCGATGGTGCGGCCGACTTCGAGCAGGGAGTCGAAGCGGTCGGCCAGCGACAGCGAGGCCGACTCACCCGCCGTGGCGTCGGGCGACCGGTCGTCGGCCCTCAACGTGCGGAGGTCGACCTCGGCCTGAGCCCGAATTTCGGCTGCGCCCGGCCACCCCATGCTCTCGCCCACCCGCCCGTAGGCGGCCTGGGTCAGGGCGTACTCGTAGGCCGCGCCCTGGCGGTCGGCAATGGCCAGACTGCCGGCGAAGAGCCGGCGAGACCGCCGGCCACGACCCCGCATAGCGGCCACCAGCGCCTGCTCGCGCAGGGCGTGGGGCCGGTTGTTCTGGTAGTCCCGGGCCGTCATGGCGGCGCGGCGGGCGACCTCGGCGGCCCGGCGCAGCTGGGCGCGGTGGCGGAGGGACCGGAAGGCGGGGAGCTGCTCGGCCCGCACCCGCAGCGCGGTGCTCAGCCACGGCAGGACGGGAGCCACGTACTCCTGGCGGAGGCCGGCCTGGCGCACGACGCCGTAGGCCTCGTGGAACAGGGAGATGGCGGCCTCGACGTCCCCCTCGGCGAGGAGGCGGACGCCCTCGGCCACACGTACCTCGGTGCCGGTGTGGGCATCCTGAGTCCCCTCGGCCAGGGCTTCGGCCAGGTACTCGGCCGGCACCCGGCCGCAGGAGGCCCGCGACCACACGCTGAGGGCCACGCCGGCCGACGTCTTGTCGCCGATGCTGGTCGCGGACGCGTAGAGCGCCTTGGCCAGGTCCACGGCCCGGGGCAGCTCGCCCAGGCGGTAGTAGGCGAACGCGGTGTGCCAGCGGGCGGTGTTGGCTTCCCAACGGTCGCCGGTGCGATCGAGCAGGCGGGCCGCTTCCTCGCAGCAGTCGATGCACTCCTGGTACCGGGACGCGCTGTAGAGGACGGCGCCGTAGAACCCCAGTGACTGGCCCTCGCCCCAGACGTTGCCCAGCTCCCGGCGGATGGCCAGCGACCGGCGGGCGTAGGCGATGCCGCGGCTGTACCAAGGGATCATGGTGGCCACGGGGGCGTGCTCGGAATAGGCCTGGGCCAGCGCTTCGGTGGGCGGATAGCGCTCGGCCAGGTTCATCTCCCGCAGGTGGGCCCACCCACAGGCGATCTTGCCGGCGTGGAACCAGTACACGTAGGCCAGGCGGCTGTAGATGCGCAGGGCGAGGAACTCGTTCTCCGAACCCTCCAGCGGCCGCCGACCGGTGAACAACCGGGGCGCGGCGGTGTGGGCGATCTGGATCACCAGTTCCTTGAGCAGCAGGACCAGGAACCCGGGCATCCGGCGGGGAACGCGCCGCCGCAGCTGACGCAGTGCCCCTTCCAGGTGGGCACGGGCCTCGATGTGGTTGCCCCGCTTGAAGGCGACGTCACCCAGCTTCCCCTC
>DASUXN010000099.1:0-2618 GCA_036377875.1 Acidimicrobiales bacterium | reverse complement strand
GACCGACGACTCGGCCACGGTCGAGCAGGACAGCTCCACCGGCACCGACCAGAAGCAGGGGGAGTCCGGCGCGGACTCCAAGTGGTTCGACCAGGCGACGTTCGACGAGCAGGAGCAGCAGCGCGACGCCGAGTTCGAGGGTGACCCGGAGCAGCCGTGGCTGCAGTACATCGACGGTGAGATGTCCGACACCGCCGAGTTCAAGGCCAGCGGCGCCAAGAAGGTGTGCTTCGCCAACGCCTCGATCTCCAACCCGTGGCGGCAGACCGGCTGGATCACCATGAACCAGCAGCTGCAGGTGCTGCAGGACTCCGGCGTCGTCTCCGAGATGGAGACCCGCGACGCCCAGGACGACGACAACACCCAGATCTCCGACATCCAGTACTTCATCGACGAGGGCAACTGCGACGCCTTCGTGATCTCGCCGAACTCCACGGCCGCGATGACTCCCGCGGTCGAGGACGCGTGTGCCACCGGCAAGCCGGTCGTCGTCTTCGACCGCGGGGTGGACACCGACTGCGCCACGACGTTCATCCACCCGATCGGTGGCTACGCGTGGGGCATCGACACCGCCAACTTCCTGATCGACAACCTCGAGGAGGGCGACAAGGTCGTCGCGCTGCGGATCCTGCCCGGCGTCGACGTGCTGGAGACCCGCTGGGCCGCGGCCGAGAAGCTCTTCGACGAGGCCGGCATCGAGGCCGTCGACTACTTCACCGGCGCCGACCCCACCGAGATCAAGAAGATCATCTCCGACGAGCTCGCCACCGGGGACGTGCAGGGCGTGTGGATGGACGCCGGCGACGGCGCCGTCGCCGCCATCGAGGCGTTCGAGGACGCCGGCGCGGACTACCCGGTGATGACCGGCGAGGACGAGATGAGCTACCTGCGCAAGTGGGAGGACACCGGCCTGACCGGCCTCGCCCCGGTGTACTCGAACTTCCAGTGGCGCACCCCGCTGCTGGCGCTCGAGCAGATCTTCGCCGGCGAGGAGGTCCCCGCCGAGTGGGTCCTGCCGCAGGAGCCGATCACCGAGGAGCAGCGGGCGGACTTCCTCGCCGACAACGAGGGGATGCCCGACGGCCACTACGCCAAGTTCGGCGGCGAGGACCTGCCCGGCTACCCCGACGTCTGGCGGGACCGCGTCATCCCCTGACCCGCCCGACCGCGCCCTGCCCGCCACCGGCCCGGCCCCGGGAGACCCCGGCGGCGGGCGGGGCGCCATCCAGCCCACCGCACCGAGAGGAGGCAGACCCGTGCAGCGCCCGATCGCCGTCAACACCTGGGTGTGGGAGTCCCCCCTCACCGACGCGAACCTGCCCCCGCTCCTGGCGAGGATCGCGGACATGGGCTTCGACGCCGTCGAGCTCCCGCTGGAGAACGTCGGCGACCTCTCGGCCGGGGTGGTGCGGGACGCCCTCGGCGGGCTCAGCCCGCTGCTCGTCGGCGCCATGGCGCCCGGGCGCGAGCTCGTCCTGGCGGACGACGCCGTGATCACCCGCACCCAGCACTATCTCAGCGCCTGCATCCGGCTGGCCCACGACATCGGCGCCCCGGCCGTGTGCGGGCCCTTCTACGCCCGCACGGGCCGGGTGTGGCGGATGGACGCGGCGGAGCGCGCGGACGCCTACGCGCAGCTGCGGCGCCGTCTCGCCCCGCTGGCCGCCGAGGCCGAGGCCGCCGGGGTGGTCCTCGGCATCGAACCGCTCAACCGCTACGAGACGTCCCTGCTCAACACCACCGCCCAGGCGCTCGAGGCCCTCGGGCCGCTGCTCGGCCACGGCGTGGGGCTGGCCCTGGACACCTACCACCTGAACATCGAGGAGCGCTCCTCCGCCGACGCCGTCCGGGCGGCCGGCCGGCACCTCGTCCACGTCCAGGTCTGCGGCAACGACCGGGGAGCCCCCGGCGGGGACCAGACGGACTGGACGGGCATCTTCGACGCCCTGGACGCCGTCGGCTACACCGGCGCCCTCAGCATCGAGAGCTTCACCGCCCGCAACGCCAGCATCGCCACCGCCGCCTCGATCTGGCGGCCCCTGGCCGAGAGCCAGGACCAGCTCGCCGAGGACGGACTGGCGTTCCTGCGCTCGTGCGCCGCCCGGTCCCCAGGAGGACACCCATGACCACCACCGTGCCCGACCCCGCCGCTCCCCCCGCCCACGGGAGCGCCCTCCTGGGCGTCGCCGTGCTCGGCCACTCCTTCATGGGCAAGGCCCACTCCAACGCCTGGCGCAACGTCAACGCCTTCTACCCCACGCCCCGCGTGGCGCAGAAGGTGCTGGTGGGCCGGGACGCCGGGCACGTGGCCGAGGCCGCCCGGCGGTACGGCTGGGAGGAGAGCGGCACCGACTGGCGGTCGGTGCTGGAACGGGACGACGTCCACGTCGTCGACATCTGCACGCCCGGCCACCTGCACGCCGACATGGCCGTGGCCGCCCTCGAGGCCGGCAAGCACGTGCTCGTGGAGAAGCCGCTGGCCAACACGGTGGCCGAGGCCGAGCGGATGGCGACCGCCGCGGCGGCCGCCCGGACCCGCGGCGTCCACTCCATGGTGGGCTTCAACTACCGCCGGGTGCCGGCCCTGGCGCTGGCCCGGCAGCTGATCGCGGACGGCC
>DASUXN010000098.1:0-6777 GCA_036377875.1 Acidimicrobiales bacterium | reverse complement strand
AGCAGGAAGGCCAGGGGCGCCAGGAAGGTGAACTGCATCGGGAAGTTCCCGTGCAGGTTCACCCTCACCGCCGCGAACGTGTAGACGAAGGCAGCGAGCACCGCTCCCGCCCGGCTCACCCGCAGCCATCGGGCCAGGGCGTAGGTCGAGGCGAGCGAGCACAGCCACCCGGCCAGGTAGAGGACGTTGTAGGCCAACGGCCAGCCGACGAGGAAGCCGGCCAACGCGGCAAAAGGGGTGGCGGCCAGGGTGGAGTCGCTGTAGACGAGGATGTTCCGGGCAGGCCAGAAGATGTTGGGGTGGAACAGCGAAACGTCGCCGTCGATCAGGCTGTGGATGTTCCACCGCAGCAGCCATTGGGAGAAGAAGGCGTCGCCGTAGTTGCCGGGGGTAGCCGACAGCCACAGCCCCACCGACGGCAGGGCCATGATCACGGTGACGACGAAGAACAGCGCCCCGATCAGGAGGGCGGGCCGGCGGCCGCTCAGCGTTCGGGCCCGGCCGGCCGGCACACGTAGGCCAGGAGATAACAGTCCTCCGCCTCGGCGAAGACGCCCGAGTTGCGGGCCGTCTCGCGGGCCGAGAAGGAGCCCGGGCCGGCCAGGTTGAGGCCCCAGCGGGACTCGACCGTGAAACCGCCGGCGGCGAGCTTGGCCTCGAGCTGGGCGGCGGTGTACTCGATCTTGTGGTCGGGATCGATGAACTCGTCCTGCTGGCGGCGGCACACGGTGGCGTTGGGCGTGTCGAGGGCGAACGCCCCGCCCGGCGCCAGCACCCGGGCCACTTCCTTGAGCACGACGTCGCCTTCGGACTCCGTCACGTGCTCGAACGTCTGGCCGCTGTAGACGAGATCGAAGCTGGCCGGCTCGTAGCGGGACAGGTCGGTCATGGAGTGGAACTGGTAGCGCACCGGTCCCCGTTCCGTTTCCACCACGCCGTCGCCGGCCTGGCGCTGGTAGAGGGGGTGGCGGTCCTCGGGGAGCAGGTCGACGATCACCAGCTCGGCGAAGTCGTAGGGGTAACCCATGTGCACGAACGCCCCCTCGGCGTGGCCCAGGTCGGTTCCTCCCAGGTCGAGGATTCGTGCCGCTTTGGGCAGCGAGCGCACGAACTGGCAGCGGCTCGAGTGGAGGGACGGGCCCAGCGCCTCGTAGCCGAGGCGCACGAAGTCGCCCGTGCCCCGCAGCCAGTCGAGGAACGTGAAGCGGTCGAGCACGCCCGACGCCATCTGCTCGCGAACCCACTCCTCCCCCGCCGCGTCCGGTTCCCGCCGCAGCAGCATGAGGTAGCCGAGACGGATGGCGACGGCGACGGGCAGGTCGGCGTAGGACGAGGAGAGCCGGTCGAGAAACCCGTCGGAGGCCTGACGGGCGGCTTCGACCTCGGCGGGCGTCGGTTCCCGGCGCAGGACGACCTCGTGGGCGAGGCGCACGGCGGTGTCGCTCGGCAGGTCGGCATAGCGCAGAGGCGCGGTCCGCTCTGCGGCAATGCCCAGCAGCCGCCGAGCTCCACGGGGCTCGCGCAGCATCCGGACGGCCCGGCGCAGGAGCGGCATCGCCGCACTGTACCGACGGTCAGCGGGGCGGTACGGGAGGCAGCAGCTGGTCGACGAGCTTGGGGACGAGGTCGGGCTCGAACGGCTCGTGCAGCATCAACCGGCGCACGATGATCGGCCCGGCCAGGCACTCGGCCAGGAGCCCCACGTCGGTGCCGGGCGCGACCTCACCCGTCTTCACTCCCTCGGCCAGGAGGTCGATGAGCACTTGGCGTCGCTCCAAGGCCAGGCGGCGATGGACCTGGAGGACCTCGGGGTCGCGCTCGGCGGCGTCGATGATGGCGGGCAGGCACGTCGACCATTGCGTGTCGGTGGCGTTGCAGGCCAGCTGACGGAGCAACTGGATGACCCGCTCCCGCACCGTCCCCTCGACGGGGAGCACGATCGCCGCCTTGAGGGTGCGGATGGCGTCCTCGACGAGCTCGAGCTTGCCCGTCCAGTGCCGGTAGATCGTGCTCTTGCCCACGCCCGCCCGGGCGGCGACCGCCTCGATGGTGAGACCGCCGTAACCGACCTCCCCGAGCACGTCGAGCGCCGCGGTGAGGATGACCCGCCGCGAGCGCTCGACCCGGGGGTCGACGGTGCTCTCCACCTCGGCCGTCAGCCCGCCACCTCGGTGGCGAGAACCTCGGGCGCGGGCACCATGTGCGGATCCGCCTCGTTGGCCGCCTGCTCGGTGCTGCGGCTGAACACGGCGAAGACAGCGGCAGCGGCCACCAGCGACAGCCCCGCGGCGATGCTGCTGGTCAGGTTGAAGGCGTTGGTGAAGGCCTCGCCGGCGCGAGCGGCCAGCTCGCTTCCACCGGGAACGCTCTCGGCCAGGATCGTGGCCGCGCCGACCGACTCCTGGGCCGCCTCCCGCACGGGCGGCGGCAAGGTAAGACCGCCGAGGTCGATGCTGGAACGGTAGACGGCGCTGGCCAGGCTTCCCAGCACCGCGATGCCGAGGGCGCCTCCCACCTCCCGGGTGGTGTCGTTGACGGCCGAGCCCACGCCCGCCTTGGCATGGGGCACGGCGCTCATGATGCTGCCGGTGGCGGGGGCGGCGGTGAGGCTCATCCCGGCTCCGAGCAGGACCAGGGCGAGGACGAGGACGAAGTAGGAAGAGTCGGGCTGGATCAGGGCGAGGACGCCGAAGCCGGCGGCCACCAGCACGAACCCGAAGGCGATAACGGGCCCGGTGCCCACCTTCTCGGCGGCCGCCGCGCTGCGGGGCGCCACCGCCACGAGGGTCATGGCCAGCGGCAGCGTGGCCAGGCCCGCCTCCAGCGGCGAGTAGGCCCGCACGAACTGCAGGTACAGCGTGAACATGAAGAACAGGCCGAACATGACGAAGAAGGCGATGGTCACGACCCCGCTGCCCACGCTCATCCGCCGGTCCCGGAACAGGTCCAAGGGGAGCATGGGGTGCGGCGAACGGCGCTCCCAGGTGACGAACGCCGTGAGTCCGATGGCGGCCAGGACGAACGCGCCCACGACCGTGCCGCTGCTCCAGCCCCGTTCCGGGCCCTCGATGATCCCGAAGATCAGAGCGCCCAGGCCGACGAGGGACAGGAGGGCGCCGGCGGGGTCGAGGGGCGTGGCCTCGGGATCGCGAGACGTGGGCGAGAAGATCCAGACGGCGGCGACCACGGCCAGCACGATGGGAACGTTCACCAGGAACGCCGACCCCCACCAGAACCGCTCGAGCAGCGCACCGGACACGATGGGGCCGAGGGCACCGCCGGCGCCGGCGAAGCCGGCCCACATGGCGATCGCCTTGCGGCGCTCGTGGGGCGGGAAGATGGTCGTGAGCAGGGAGAGCGTGGCGGGCATGACGAAGGCGGCGCCGATGCCGTTGATCACCCGGCCGATGATCACCATGCTCGACTCGGTGGCCAGCCCTCCCACCACCGAACCGGCGGCGAAGATGACCAGACCGACGAGGAGGGCCTTCTTGCGCCCGAACCGGTCCCCCAGCGCGCCCGCCGGCAGCAGCAGGGCGGCGAAGACGAGGGCGTAGACGTCGACGATCCACTGGAGGGCGCTGGAGCTGGCGTCGAGCTCTCGCTGCATGCTGGGGAGGGCGACGTTGAGGCCGGCCACCGACATGACGACCATCACCAGCGAGAGGCACATGATCCCGAGGAGGAACCATCGGCGCCGGTGGATGACGGGATCCTCGTGCAGGAGGAGCTCCGGGCTGCGGATGTCGGACATGGCCCCTGGTCCTTTCCGATACGCTTCCGTTTCGCTACAGAACTAACACGTCTCGTTGCGAAACGCCACCGTTTTGTTCTCGACGTGCCGAACCGGCCGTCCACGCCCTACCGTGCAGGAAAACGATGTCCTCCGAGCCGACCACCGTCTCCCACCAGACACGGAGTGCCCACCGGCCGCCGGCCGACGTCTTCGTGCGCCGGCTGCTGCGGGTGCGGGATGAGCGGGCGTCGGGGACGTCGGCGGAGCGGCTGTTCGGGAAGTCTCTGCTGCTCTCGACGATCCGCTGCCTGCTGACCTATATCGTCCTGCCCCTGCTCAAGCCCGTCGTAGACCTGAGCGGCGGCGTGGGACCCGTCCTCGGCCTGCTCATCGGCACGATCTCGGCCGTGGCCATTGTCGCCTCCATGCGCCGGTTCTGGGCGGCCGACCATCGCATGCGCTGGGGCTACACGCTCATCGGCGGCGCCATCCTCGTGCTCCTCGTCGTCCAGGCCGTCGGGGACGTGGCCGCTCTGGTGTGATGGACACCGCCGGCACGGGAGCGACCGAGGTGCGACGGGGCCCGCGGGCATGGCTGTGGTTCGTCGGCGGTCTGGTGTCGGTGGGGCTCGGAAGCCTGGGCGTGATCGTGCCCGGCCTGCCCACGACCGTGTTCTTCATCGTGGCGGCCGCCTGCTTCGCCCGGAGCAACACGCGCTTCGAGCAGTGGGTGCTGAACCTGCCTCGCATCGGGCCGACGGTGCGGGACTACCGAGCCGGCCTGGGCATGCGACGGAAGGCCAAGGTGATGGCGGTGACCATGATCCTGGTCGTCTCTCTCGGCAGCGCCCTCTTCGGCGTGTCCAATCCGGCCGTGGCGCTCGGCATCGTCGGCCTCGGGCTGATCGGCGCCGCCTACGTGACGTTCCGGGTGCCGACCCGCGAGCGGGTGCTGGCCGAGCGGGAGCGGCCCCCTAGCTGATGCAGGGGCCGGTGCTGACCGGCGACGTCGACGACGAGCCGAGCACCGGCTCGAGCTCCTGGGTGGTCACCGCGTAGGCGACGTCGGGGCGGAGGGTCGACACCGCGAAGGCCACGCCCACGACCGACCCGCCCCCGTCCACCACCGGGCCGCCGGAGTCGCCCGGCTCCAGACGGGAGTTGAGCCGGATGATCCGGCGGGAGACCGGCTCGCCATAGAGGTTCGGCAAGCGGGCGACGCCCGAGGCGACGATGGTGGCGGGCGACACCTCGACCTGGGGCTGGCCACCGGGGTGGCCGAACACCGCGCCCTCGGTGCCCATGACGGCACGGCCGAGGGGCAGCGGCGACTGGCCCAAGCCGCTGACCCGCAGGACGGCCAGGTCCCTGTCGGCGTCGAAGGCCACGACCGTCGCCGGCAGGCGGCGGCCGTCGGGGCGCAGCACCTCGGGACGGGTCACCCCGGCGACGACGTGTGCGGCGGTGACGGCCAGGTCGGGCCGGGCTGCGAACCCGCTTCCCACCCGGACGCCGTTGCAGTCGGGACCGGCGATGCGCAGCGTCGAGGCCGCCACCCGCTGCTGGACGGTCGGCGCAACTGATCCGGCCCCGCCGGGCGGGAAAAGGGCGGTGAGCAGCCCGGTCAGGAGATCGTTGATCTGCGGGAGGGGCGCAGGCTGGGCGGGCTGCGCCGGGGGGCGGTGATGCGCCTGGGCGGGAAGGGCGGGGACGACGACAGCGAGGGCGGCGCACAACGCCACGGCCGTCCGGCGGCGAACCATCGAAGGCATGGCGGCCATGATGGCACCGCCCCTTACGTTCTGTAGCGTCGGTCACATGGCCAACGCAGCCCAATTCATCTTCACCATGAGGCGGGTCAGCCGCTTCCACCCTCCCGACAAGGAGGTGGTGAAGGACATGACGCTGGCCTTCTACCCGGGGGCCAAGATCGGCGTCATCGGGCCCAACGGGTCAGGCAAGTCGTCGCTCCTGCGCATCATGGCGGGGGTCGACGACGGGTACACGGGCGAGGCCCGCCTCTCCCCCGGCTTCACCCGCGGCCTGCTCGAGCAGGAACCTCATCTCGACCCGTCCAAGGACGTGAAGGGCAACGTGATGGACGGCGTGGGGGAGGTCGCCGATCTGCTCCGCCAGTACGACGAGGTGCTGGGCCGCTACGCCGACCCCGACGCCGACTACGAGAAGATCGGCGAGGACCAGGCCCGCCTGGAGGCGGAGATCGAGGCCAAGGGGGCCAACGACCTCGAGCGCCAGATCGACATCGCCATGGACGCCCTGCGCCTCCCGCCGGGTGACGCGGAGGTGAACACCCTTTCGGGGGGTGAGCGCCGTCGCGTGGCCCTGTGCCGGCTGCTGCTGTCCAAGCCCGACCTCCTGCTGCTGGACGAGCCCACCAACCACCTCGACGCCGAGTCGGTGGCGTGGCTCGAGCGGACCCTGCGCGACTACCACGGCACGGTCGTCGCCGTGACGCACGACCGGTACTTCCTCGACAACGTGGCCGGGTGGATCCTGGAGCTGGAGCGAGGCAGGGGTTCGCCGTTCGAGGGCAACTACTCGAGCTGGCTCGAGCAGAAGCAGGAGCGGCTGAGGCTGGAGCAGAAGGCGGACAGTGCCCGGGCCAAGTCGCTGGAGCGAGAGCTGGAGTGGGTGAGGATGGCGCCCAAGGCCCGTCACGCCAAGTCCAAGGCCCGCCTCGACGCCTACGACAAGCTGCTGGCCGAGGCCCGCTCGGCCGAGGGCGACGGGAAGAAGCTGGAGATCGCCATCCCGCCCGGAGAGCGGCTGGGCGACGTGGTGATCGACGTGGAGAACGTCTCCAAGGCCTTCGGCGACCGGCTCCTCATCGAGGACCTGACGTTCTCGCTGCCGCCGGCCGGCATCGTGGGCGTCGTGGGTCCCAACGGGGCGGGAAAGACGACTCTGTTCCGGATGATCACGGGTGAGGAGAAGCCCGACTCGGGCGAGATCCGCCTCGGGTCGACGGTCGAGCTGGCCTACGTCGACCAGAGCCGCGACGCCCTGGCACCGGACAAGAC
>DASUXN010000097.1:0-3714 GCA_036377875.1 Acidimicrobiales bacterium | reverse complement strand
ACTCGGGCTGCTGGGGCGCCCACACCCTGATCGAGGCGCACGAGCTGGTCCACACCCTGGGCAGCGTCCAGCCCGGCGCTCCCAACGCCACCGCCCAGGGGCACTGCTCCGACGAGTACGACCGCATGTGCTATGCCGACGCCCAGGGCGTCAACATGCGCATCGTCTGCCCCTCGACCGCCTACGAGAACCGCCTCGACTGCAATGGCGACGACTACTTCTCGACCAGTCCGGCGCCGGGCTCATGGCTGGCGACCCACTGGAACACGGCCAACAGCTCGTTCCTCGCCGCCGGTTCCGCCGCCACCCAGCCACCAAGGGCGCAGCGCAACGACTTCGACGGCGACGGGAAGACCGACGTGGCCGTCTACCGGCCCGCGGGCGCCCAGTGGTTGATCAAGGACGGGAGCCCGGGCTTCCACCAGTGGGGCACCGACGGCGACCTGGCCGTCCCCGCCGACTACACGGGTGACGGGAAGGTCGACGTGGCCACCTTCCGGCCGTCGGTCGGGCAGTGGTTCGTGAAGGACGTCCCGTCCGGTTTCGTGATCTGGGGCCAGAACGGCGACATCCCCGTCCCCGCCGACTACGACGGCGACGGCAAGGCGGACATCGCGGTGTTCCGCCCCACCACCGGGGGCTGGTTCGTGCAGGGCGTCGGGCTGACGCTGTGGGGGGCCGAGGGCGACGTTCCCGTTCCGGGCGACTACGACGGTGACGGCGACGCCGACCGGGCCGTCTACCGCCCGTCCACCGGCGCCTGGTTCGTCCACGGCTCCTTGGCGGTCACGTGGTGGGGCACTTCCGGCGATATTCCCGTGCCTGGTGACTACGACGGCAACGGGACCCTCGACAAGGCGGTGTTCCGCCCCTCGACCGGCTCCTGGTTGGTCAACGGCGGCAGCGCCGGCCCCACCGTCTGGGGCGGCTCCCAGGACGTGCCGACGGTCGTGTCCAACACGGTCTTTGGTGTCCTGGGCCTGCTCCACCTGATCGTCTGACCAGGCTGACTACGGCAGGCGGGCCTCGCCCTTGCCGAGGTGCCGGATGACCATCGTCTGCCCCGGCTTCAGCTCCTCGGAGATCTGGATCTTGGGCTCGCCGCTCTTGCGGCGCAGGAACTGGAGGACCCCGGCGGCCAGGCCCAGGGCCAGCCACCCGCGGCCGCCGGGGCCGCCACCCAGGCCCCGGCGGAAGCCGGTCCGAGCCAGCGTGCGCAGCAGAGCGCCCATGACCTAGAAGCGGCGCACTTCGACGACGGTGCTCGACCGCTTCCCCCGCTTGCGGCCGAGCACGAAGGCCACGGCGACGATCACGACCACGGCCAGCGCGCCGACCATCGTTCCGGCACCCTTGGCCGCCTCGCCGGCGGTGTCGACGTCGCCCCGGACCTGGCGCAGCTTGGACTCGATGTCCGCCCGGGTGATGCGGGGGCCGCCGCCCGGATTGGTGGGAGCGGTCATGGCCGCGTGTCCTCCTTCTTCGCACCGCGGGCCTTGATGGCGGCGAAGGCCACGGCGCCGCACAGGGCGAGGGTGATCAGGTACGGCACGAACTTGAGGTGGCCGCGGAACGTGTCGCCCGTCTCGGCCTGGAGGAGGCGGAGAACGCCGAGGAAGAGGGTGACGAGGCCGATCCCGACGAGGGCGGAACCCGCCAGCCCGAAGCCGACGAAGCGGCCCAGGCCCTTGATGGGCTCCAGCGTCTCCTGCTTGACGTAGGCGACGACCAGCTTGGAGAGGTCCTGGACATGGCTGGGGAGATCGCTGGGATCGCTTGGCTCGGGCACGATCCTCCTTGTTGTTCAGCGCCGCCTGTACCCCTCGGATCGGTCTTCCTACCGCCCGGCGGCCCGCAACGCAAGCACGTCGACCTCCTCGGCCAGCAAGGCGGCCAGCAAGTCGAGGCGGGCGTCCACCCCGTCGGTCTCCAGCAGCCGCTGGTTGTCGGCCGGGCCGAGCAGGCCCAGGGCGGCCACACTCCAGCACGCCTGGTCGGGATGGGCGGGCACCTCGGGGTCGATCCCCTCGGGCAGGTCGCCCAGCTGGATGAGCAGGGCGATGGCGCGAAGGGCCCGCTCGCAGACGAGATCCCGGGCCGCGGCCGCACCCGGGCCGGCCGGCCCGGGGTCGTCGAGGAACGAGGCTCGGGCCCGTGGAAAGGGCTCCTCGCCCACCCAGGAATCGACCCGGATGCGCCGCTCGCCCAGCACCGCCAGCATCCAGCGGCCGTCGGGCAGGGCCACCGAGTGGGCGATGCGGCCCACGGTGCCCACCGCGTAGCGCACGTCGCCCCCACCCACCTCGCTGCCCCGCTCGATGAGCACGATCCCGAGCGGGCTCTCGCGCTCCAAGCAGTGGCCGGTCAGGGCCCGGTACCGCGGCTCGAAGACGTGGAGAGGCATGACCGCGCCCGGGAAGAGCACCGACCCGAGCGGGAACATGGGCAGGTCGGCGAGGGCGTCCGCGGTGTTCATGGGGCGGGGATCATCCCGGTGCGGGCCGCACGGGGGCGGGGCCGAGGTCGTCGGGGCTGGGCGCCTCGGGGTAGGCGGTCAGCACCGTGGCGAGCCGGTTCTGGAGGGCCATGCCGGCGCTCTCCGAGGGCAGGTCGTTGGCCAGCATGGAGAAGCCGAACGACCGCCCGTCGGCCCCGGTGGCGTATCCGGCCAAGGCGGCCACCCCGCTCAGCGAGCCCGTCTTGGCCCGGACCTTGCCCACCGCCGGCGTGTTCAGGAAGCGTTGGACGAGGGTGCCCGACGTCCCCGCCACGGGCAGGCCGCGGGCGAGGGGCCCGTCGCCGGGCGCGCCGGCCAGCAGCCCCTGCAGCAGCCCGCACGACAGGCGGTCGCGGCGGTCGAGCCCCGATCCGTCGGAGGCGGCCAGGGCGTCGACGGGCAGGCCGAGCTCGGCGGCGGTACTGCGGACCACGCCCAGGCCGGCGGCCGTGGTGCCTCCGCCGCCGAAGCGGACGCCCAGCTCCTTGACCAGCAGCTCGGCGCCCAGATTGTCGCTCTCGCGCATCATCACTCCCACCACCTCGGCCATGGGGGGCGAGTCGATCTCGGCCACCGTGACCGTCCGTTCGGGAACCCGGCCCTCCCCCACCGAGCCCACCGTCACGCCCCGGCCTCGCAGCAGTCCGGCGAGGATCGAGGCGGCGTTGGCGGCAGGCGCCGAGGAGGCGACCCGGGGGGCGGTGGAGGCGAAGCCGTCGTTGACGTTGAGTGCGCTCTGGGGACCCACCTCCGGAGTCGTGGCGTAGTGCGGCTCCCAGGTGGGGATGTAGCGCTGGGTGTCGTAGCGGGACTCGTCCCCCAGGAGCCGCCCGATGCGGCGCACGCCGGCTTCGACGATGCGGTCGGCCAGCGACTCGATCGGCGTGGCCGGGCGCGGACGCTCGAGCCAGCCGTCGGTGGCGGCGAAATCGGCGGTGGCCAGCAGCGGGTCGCCGCTGCCCACGAACCACAGGTCGCCCACCGACCCGTTGTCGGGAGGCGCGACGGCCCGTACGGGGGTGACGTAGCGAGTCTCGGGCCCGAGGCGGTTGAGGGCGACCGCGCCCGTCACGATCTTCATGGCCGAGGCGGGGATGAGGGCCGCGTCCATCTGGCGGCCGTAGATGGGGCGGCCGTCGGGGTCGCTCACGGCCAGGCACGTGTCGTCGCGAGCCGAACCGAGCGAGGGCTGGTCGAGCAGGGCGTCGAGATTCGAC
>DASUXN010000096.1:0-4885 GCA_036377875.1 Acidimicrobiales bacterium | reverse complement strand
TCGCTGCGCTCGCCGTTGCCGCTAGCCGGACAGCCCGGCTACGCCGGCGCCGACGGCCATCGGCGTTCACCCGTCGCCCAGATGGAGTTTTCTCATGGCTAAGCCCAAAGCAGGAGGGCGGCGTCCGCGTCGCAAGGAGCGCAAGAACGTCACCTACGGGGTGGCGCACATCAAGAGCTCCTTCAACAACACGATCATTTCGATCAGCGACCCCGAGGGGAACGTGCTGGCGTGGGCGTCGGCCGGCAACGTCGGCTTCAAGGGCTCCCGCAAGTCCACGCCGTTCGCCGCCCAACTCGCGGCCGAGGCGTGTGCCCGGCGGGCGATGGAGCACGGAGTGCGGCGCGTCGAGGTGCTGGTGAAGGGCCCGGGCTCAGGCCGGGAGACGGCCATCCGGTCGCTCACCACCGCCGGCATCGAGGTGGCCGGGATCAAGGACCTCACTCCCATCCCCCACAACGGCTGCCGTCCCCCTAAGAGAAGGCGCGTCTGATGGCCAGGTACACCGGTCCCGTCTGCAGGCTCTGCCGACGGGAGAAGATGAAGCTGTTCCTCAAGGGCCCGAAGTGCGACTCGATGAAGTGCCCGATCGAGCGCCGGCCCTACCCGCCCGGCGAGCACGGCCGCGGCCGGGTGCGGGAGTCCGAGTACCTGCTCCAGCTGCGGGAGAAGCAGAAGGCCCGCCGCATCTACGGCGTGCTCGAGAAGCAGTTCCGCAACATGTACGAAGAGGCCAACCGTCGCGACGGCATCACCGGCGAGAACCTCCTGCGCATGCTCGAGCAGCGGCTCGACAACGTCGTCTACCGGGCGGGGTGGGGTACCAGCCGCTCCCAGTCCCGGCAGTGGGTCCGCCACGGGCACGTCAACGTGAATGGACGGCGGGTCACAATTCCCAGCTACCAGGTCCGCAAGGGTGACGTGGTCGAAATTCGGGAGAAGTCCCGCAACATGATCATCCTGCGTCACAATCTCGACACCATCGACCGGGCCGTCGTGCCCTGGCTGGAAGCGGGCGGGGATCGGTTGTCGGTGACGGTGCGCGACCTCCCGCTGCGCGAGCACATCGACGTGCCCGTGCGCGAGTCGCTCATCGTCGAGCTCTACTCCAAGTAGTTCACCCCGGGCCTCGGGGCCCCTAGCACCCCCCAGGAACAGCCATGCTCATCATCCAGCGCCCCACCGTCGAGCCTCTCGATACGCAGGAAGGCAACCGCCAGCGGTTCGTCATCTCACCCCTCGAGCCGGGCTTCGGCCACACGCTCGGCAACTCGCTGCGCCGCACCCTGCTCTCGTCGATCCCGGGCGCGGCCGTCACCCAGGTCCGCTTCGACGACGTCCTCCACGAGTTCACCACCATTCCGGGGGTGAAGGAGGACGTGACCGACCTCATCCTCAACCTGAAGGACCTCGTCCTGCGGGTGGAGGCCGACGAGCCGGTCACCCTCCGTCTCGACGTGCGAGGGCCGGCCGACGTCACCGCCCGTGACATCCAGCCCCACAACGACGTGGAGATCCTCAACCCCGAGCTCCACATCGCCGGCCTCACCGCCAAGGGCCGCCTCGCCATCGACATCACCGTCGAGCGGGGCCGCGGCTACGTGTCGGCCGAGCGCAACAAGAAGTCGTCGGTGATCGGGGTCATCCCGGTCGACTCGATCTTCTCGCCCGTTCGCCGCGTCGCCTTCAACGTCGAGCCCACCCGTGTCGAGCAGGCCACCAACTACGACCGTCTCACCCTCGACATCGAGACGGACGGGTCGATCTCGCCCCGTGAGGCCCTGGCCTCCGCCGGTGGGACGCTGCGGTCGCTCGTCTCCCTCGTGGCCGAGATGAGCGACGCGCCCCGTTCGCTCGAGCTGGGCGAGGTGGGCGTGCTCGGCAGCGGGTCGCCCGACCTCGACCTGCCCATCGAGGACCTCGATCTGTCCGAGCGCCCCCGCAACTGCCTGCGCCGGGCCCAGGTGAACACGGTCGGCGAGCTCATCCAGAAGACGCCCGACGACCTGCTGGCCATCACCAACTTCGGCCAGAAGTCGCTGGACGAGGTCCTCCAGAAGCTCGACGAGCGGGGGTTGGCCCTCCGCACGAAGGCGTAGCCGGCCATGCCCGGCACTCCGAGGAAGACCCGCCGGTTCGGGGGCGACGCCGCCCACCAGAAGGCGATGATGGGCAATCTGGTCGCTTCCCTGATCGCGGCCGAGGCGGTCGTGACCACCGAGGCCAAGGCCAAGGCCCTGCGTCCTGTCGCCGAGAAGGTCATCACCAAGGCCAAGAAGGGCGGGGTGCACAACCACCGCCAGGTCGTGGCCTTCATCCGGGACAAGGACATGGCGTTCAAGCTGTTCGACGAGATCGCGCCGCGCTACGAGGACCGGCCGGGGGGCTACACCCGCATCCTCAAGCTGGGCCCCCGCCACGGGGACAACGCTCCCATGGCCCGCATCGAACTGGTCTAGGTCCACGTGGCCGAGGCGGTCGTCCGGATACGGATGACCGTCGCCTACGACGGTCGGGGCTTCGCCGGCTTCGCACCCCAGCCCAACGCCGTCACAGTCGGCGGCGCCTTGCAGGCCGCCCTCCAGCGGGCGCTGCGGCTCGACGAACCGCCCGAGCTGGGCATGGCCGGCCGCACCGACGCCGGCGTGCACGCGTGGGGCCAGGTGGTGAGCTTCGACGCCCGGGCCGACGGTCTCGACCTGGAGCGGCTGCAGCGGTCTGTCAACTCCCAGCTCGCTCCTCGCGTCGTGGCCAGGGAGGTGGGCAGCGCCCCGCCCGACTTCCACGCCCGCCACTCGGCCCTGAGCCGGCGGTACCGCTACACGGTGCTGAACCGGCCCGTCCCCGACCCGTTCCTGGCCGCCACGTCGTGGCATGTGGCCGACCCCGTCGACCTCGCCGCCCTGCGCCTGGCGTGCGATCCCCTCCTGGGTGAACACGACTTCACCTCTTTCTGCCGAGCTCCCCGCGGCGTGGAGCGCTACAGCCTCGTACGGCGGGTGACCGACGCTCGCTGGCTCGACGTGGGAGAAGGCGTGCTGCGCTTCGAGATCGAGGCCAGCTCGTTCTGCCAGCAGATGGTGCGAGCGGTGGTGGGCACGATGATCCTCATGGGAACGGGACGGCGGAGGGCGGGTGAGATGCGCTCGATCCTGCTCCGGAGGGAGCGGGCGGCGGCCGGACGCGTGGCCCCCGCCCACGGGCTGTGCCTGTGGTCCGTCACCTACCCGGGCTACGCCGATAGGTGGCCTTAGTTCTGCTTGCGCGATAGTGACCGGCGCATGCCCCGCCGCCTGAAAGCCGTTCTCTTCGCGCTGTTCGCGGTGACGGGGTTCTCGGCGCTGACCCTCCAGGTCGTGTGGCAACGGGTGATTTCCATGCATGCGGGAGTCGACCTGTTCTCGTTCACTACCGTGGTGTCCGCCTTCCTGGCCGGCCTGGGGATCGGCAGCCTGGCTGGCGGGGTGCTGGCCGACCGGCTCGGTCCCCGGCGTTCGCTGCTCGCCTTCGCCTGCTCCAACGCCGGCATCGGCGTGTTCGCGTGGCTGAGCATCCGGCTGTTCTACGACGGTTACCGGGCCATGGTCCCCAACGTCAGCGGCACGCTGGCCGCTTTCCTGTTCCACTTCGCCCTGCTGCTCGTGCCCACGGTGCTGATGGGCCTGTCGCTCCCGCTGGTGTCTCGCGGGATCGTCGACCGGGTCCAGGACGCCGGTCCGCTGGTGGGTCGGCTCTACTCCATCAACACCCTGGGCGCCGGGTTCGGGGCGGCCGTGTCGGGCTGGCTCCTGCTCGGGAACCTCGGCTTCCGGGGGTCGGTACGGGTGGCGGGGACGCTGAACCTGCTGGCCGCCGCCCTGGTGCTGAGCCTGTGGCGCACCGCCTCACGCTTGCCCGAGGAGGAGTCGGAAGCTCAGGCGGAGCCGGTACCTGCGGCCTCCGCAGTGTTCGCCGACGCGGGGGAGGACCGGGCGGCGTGGCCCTGGTTCGTGATCTACGGGCTGACGGGGGCCGTGGCCCTCGGGCTCGAGGTGGTCTTCTTCCGCACCATCGACGGCCTCATGCGGTCGAACTCCTACACGTTCGCCCACGTGCTGACCCTCTACCTGCTGCTGTTCGGGACGGGTGCGGCCATCGCCTCCAGGATCGTGGGACGGGTGAAGCGGCCCGAGCGGTGGTTCCTCGGCCTCCAGTTCGGAGTCGGCATCGCCGCTCTGGCCGGGTTGTTCGTGCTCGTGCAGCTCCCGGGCCTGCTGGGCATCGACGGACCGTTCCGCAGGCACTTCGCCATCGACGGCTACAACCTCGGCAACTACGACTTCTGGCCGCCGAGTGAGTTGGTGCGCCTGCTGTTCGTCCATCTCATCGCGCCCCTGCTCGTCATGGGCGCGCCCGTCCTGCTCATGGGCGGTTCCTTCCCGTTCGCCCAGGCGCTGGTGGCCCGGCGCATCGACACGCTCGGGCGGCAGACGGGCCGGCTGCTGTTCGCCAACATCGCCGGCAACGTGGCCGGCACGTTGATCGTGGGCTTCTTCCTGGTCGACCGCATCGGCACGTCGGGGACCTTCCGGGTGCTGGCCGGCCTGCTTCTCATCCCCGGGCTGGCGGCCGCCGCCATGGCCACCGAACGGTCCCGCCGGGCGGTGCTCGCCGGAGGAGCGGTGATCGTGATGGGCGGAGCCCTCGTCGCCTTCCCGTCCAACTACAAGCTGTGGTCGTTCCTGCACAGCGCCCAGGACACCGACTTCTCTCTGGCCGAGGACCGGGCGTGCGTCAACGCCCTGCGCCGCAGCGGCGACGATTACGTGCTGTTCATCAACGGCGCGTCCCAGAACGGGTACCCCTACGACGACTACCACCTGCTCATCGGGATCCTGCCCGCCCT
>DASUXN010000095.1:0-6467 GCA_036377875.1 Acidimicrobiales bacterium | reverse complement strand
TCTGCAACTCGGCGATCTCGTCGACCGAGTCCCGCAGCCGGCGGGCGCCGCGCTTCAGCGACCCGGCCCGCTCGCCCGGGGCGGTCCGCTCCCACGCCGGATGGGCGTCGCGAGCGGTGGCTACGAGCGCGGCCGCATCGCTCACCGGCAGCGATTCGAGGACTTCTCCGGTCGAGGGGTTCTGTACGACGATCATTACGCGACCCTTCCCTACCGAAGCGATCCCTACCCTCACCGGTGGGGTGCTCGATGGTCGCCTGTTGTCGGCCGGGCGGGGTTCAGCCATCGGCTGGCTCTCCGAGCTCGCGCAGGCCCAGGGCGAGAGCGGCTCGCAACCGTCGGGCGGCGGCGGGCGACAGGTGCGCAGCCAGGCCCGTACCCGGCCGTCCCGCCTCTTCCAAGGTCAGCTCGACGCGGAGGTCCTCACATGCCTCGCAGTCGTCGAGGATGGCGACCGCCCAGGCCACCTGCGATCGATCCGGGTCGTCGTCGGGATGGTCGTCGCGGCCGTAGTCGGCGAGCTTCTTCACCGCTCTAGTGTGCGCGCGTGGACGACGCAGCGGACCTGCAGATCAGGACCGTGCGGGGCAAGGGGCGGGGGATCTTCGCCGGACGGCGGTTCGCGGAGGGCGACGTGCTCGAGCGGGCGCCGGTGATCGTCATCCCCAATGACGAGTGGGACCTGGTGAGCGGGAGCATCGTGGCGTCGTACTGCTTCACGTGGGGCAAGGCCGACGATGCCGCCATCCCCCTAGGGCGGTGCTCCCTGTTCAACCACTCCTACACACCCAACGCCTACGCCCAGATCCACCTGCGCGACAAGGTGATCGAATTCCTGGCCCTGCGGGAGATCGAGCGGGGTGAGGAGATCACCCTCAACTACAACGGCGAACCCGATAACCGCACCGCGATGTCCTTTCCGGTGCGGCCCTGAGGCAGCGGCGCCCGGAATGACTCCGTGCTGAGATGGCGTCATGGGCACGAAGCATGAGCCGGTGGTGGCCGACGCGGTGCAGGTGGAAGCGGCGGGCACGCCTCCGAAGCAGATCCGGGAGTTCGTGGGACGGGTCGCCACCGGCCACGAGTCGGTGTCGGTGGCGGTCATGCGCAGCCCTGCCGGCTGGGCCGAGCCGCCCCAGACACCCGAGTTCGACGAGCACACAGCCGTGCTGGCGGGCACGCTGCTCGTGCACCACGACGGCGGGACGACCGAGGTGCGGGCCGGGCAGTCGGTGACGGTGCCGGCCGGCGTGCGGGTGCGCTACGAGACTCCGGACGGCGCCGAGTACGTGGCCGTCTGCCTACCCGCCTTCGGCATGGACCTCGTCCACCGAGAGGGCACCTAACAGGCGGCGCAGGGGCTTGCCGCCCGGGGTGCGTGGGATCTGGTCGACGACGACGACCTGGCGGGGGAGTTGCGGCGGGTCCAAGTGGGGGCGGGCGAACTTCCGAAGCTCGTCGAGGGACGGCGCGGCGCCGGCGGCGGACGGCACCACGTAGGCCACCACCCGCTCGCCCCACTCGGGATCGGGAAGGCCGGCCACGCCCACGTCGGCCACGGCCGGGTGGGTGGCGAGCACGCGCTCCACCGCCGTGGGGCTGACGTTGACCCCTCCCGTGATCACCAGGTCTCGTTTGCGGTCGACGACGGCGAGGCGGCCGTCGGCCGTCCACCCGCCGATGTCGCCGGTGCGCAGCCGACCGTCGGGCGTGAAGGCGGCGGCCGTGGCCGGCCCGTCCAGCCGGTAGCCCCTCATCACCGTGGGCGTGCGCACGAGGATCTCGCCGTCGTCGGCCAGGTCCACTTCGACGCCGGGCAGCGGGTGGCCGTCGTGGACGACGCCGCCCCAGGTCTCGGTGAGCCCGTAGGTGGTGGTGACGTTGGGCAGGTCGGCGATGTCGGGCGGGACGGGGCCGCCGCCCACGAGGATCGTCCGGAACCGGGCCAGGTCGACGCCGGCCGCGACGAGCCGGCGAACCATGGTGGGCACGAGCGAGACGAGGGTGGCCTTCGACCGGGCCACCGCCTCGACGTCGAAGCGGTCGAGGACTTCGACGGGCACGCCGTTGCTGCCGGCCCGGGCCAGCACGGCGAGCCCGGCGACGTGGTGGGGAGGTAGGCAGCACAGCCAGCGGTCGCCCGGCTCGACCGGAACCCAGCGGGCCATGACGGCCAGGCCTCTCCACGTGAGCTCGACGGCGCGCGGGTCCCCGGCGGTTCCGGAGGTGAGCACGATGGCGGCGGTGTCGAAGTGGACCACCCGTTCCGGTGCGACGGCGGTGTCCTGGTGCTCCCGCTGCTCCGGTGTGGCGTTCGGGTCGAGGACGGCCACGGGGCGGGCCGAGTCCCACGCCGCCCGGATGGCGGCGGCCGCTTCGACCGGCGGAAGGCGCACCGGCACGAGCATGGAACTACGGTAGTTCTCTCGGTTGGAGTGATCGTTCTAGGAGTGCTGACACCCGTGGACTGGGAGCCGTCCGGCGACTACCAAGACATCCGCTACGAGCTGGGACGCGGCGACGGCGAGGGCATAGCCAAGATCACCATCGACCGCCCCGAGGTGCGCAACGCCTTCCGTCCCAGGACGGTCCGGGAGATGGTCGAGGCCTTCGACCGGGCCCGCGACGATCCGGCCGTCGGCGTCGTCATCCTGACCGGCGAAGGGCCGCTGGCCTTCTGCTCGGGCGGCGACCAGAAGGTGCGGGGCGACGACGGGTACGTGGACGAGAAGGGCATCGGGCGGCTGAACGTCCTCGACCTCCAGGTGCAGATCCGGCGCCTCCCCAAGCCGGTGATCGCCATGGTGGCGGGCTATGCCATCGGCGGCGGCCACGTCCTCCATCTCGTGTGCGACCTCACCATCGCCGCCGACAACGCCCGCTTCGGCCAGACCGGCCCGCGGGTCGGCTCCTTCGACGGCGGGTACGGGGCGGGCCTGCTGGCCCGGACGATCGGGCTCAAGAAGGCGAAGGAGATCTGGTTCCTGTGCCGGCAGTACGACGCCCAGCAGGCGCTGGAGATGGGCCTGGTCAACACCGTCGTGCCCCTCGACCGGCTGGAGGAGGAGACGGTGGAGTGGTGCCGGACGATCCTCCGCCACAGCCCCCTGGCGCTGCGCCTGCTGAAGGCAGGGTTCAATGCCGACACCGACGGACTGGCCGGCGTGCAGCAGCTGGCGGGCGACGCCACCCTGCTCTACTACCTCTCCGAGGAGGCCCAGGAGGGCCGGGACGCCTACGTGGGCAAGCGCCCGCCCGACTTCAGCCGGTTCCCCAAGCGGCCGTGACGCCCGGGCCCGCCGCCCCCTTCGGTGTGCGGCTGTGGGTGGCCGGCGCCCGTCCCAGGACGTTGGGAGCGTCGGTCTCGCCCGTGCTGGTGGGAACGGCGGTGGCGAGCCGCTTCGGTGACGTGATCTGGTGGCGCGCCGTGCTGGCTCTCGTGGTGTCGGTGGCGCTGCAGGTGGGCGTGAACTACGCCAACGACTATTCCGACGGGGTACGGGGCGTCGACACGGTCAAGCGGAAGGGGCCGATGCGGCTGACGGCGTCGGGTTTGGTGGCGCCCGGAGCGGTCAAGCGGGCGGCCTTCCTGGCCTTCGGAGTCGCCGCGGTGGCGGGGATCGTGCTGGCCGTGGCCGCCGACTGGCGGCTGATCCTGGTGGGCGCGGCGTGCGTGCTGGCAGGCTGGCTGTACAGCGGTGGGCCCAAGCCGTACGCCTCGGCGGGCCTGGGCGAGGTCATGGTGCTCGTCTTCTTCGGGTTCGTGGCCACCGTGGGGTCGACGTACGTCCACGACCGCCGGCTGCCCGGGCTCGCCTTCGAGGCGGCCGTGCCCATGGGGCTGGTAGCCAGCGCCATCCTGCTGGTCAACAACCTGCGTGACGTCCTCACCGACCGGGTGGCGGGCAAGCGGACGCTGGCGGTGCGGCTCGGCGAGCCGACCACCCGCTTGATCTACCTGTCGTGCATGGCGGTGGCAGCGGTGTGGCCGCTGCTGCTGGGGGTCACGGCGCCGGGCGCGGTGGTCGGCCTGCTGGCGGCGCCGCTGGCCATCGTCCCGATGAAGACGGTCGCCCGTCCCGACGCCGACGCCCCCGCGCTGGTGGGGGCGCTGGTCAAGACCGCTCGGTTCCAGCTCGCGCTGGCCGCCCTACTGGCGGTGGGACTGTGGGACTGGTAGTTCGCGTCCCGCTGCGAGACGGCGGATGGCGGGTGGCCGAGCTGGTCGAGGGGCCGGCGGGATGGGGGGAGTGCTCGCCCCTCCCGGGCTACCCGTGCGACCCTGTGCGGGCTCGGGCGGCGGCCGAAGAGGCGGCCACCGTGAAGTGGCCGGAGGCGGTGCGAGACGAGATCGAGGTCAACGCCCTCGTGCCCGAGGCGCCGGTGGAGGAGGCGGCCGATCTCGCCGCCCGGGCCGTGGAGGACGGTTACCGCTGCTTGAAGGTGAAGATCGGGGGCACGCATGGAACCAACGCCACGGCGGTCGTGGCCGCCGTGCGGGAGGCGGCCGGTCCCCACCTGGCCATCCGGGTCGACGCCAACGGCACATGGGACGTGGACGGGGCGGTGGCCGGGATCGACGAGCTGACTCCGTATGGGATCTAGTACGTGGAACAGCCGGTGGCGACGCTGGACGAGCTGGCCGAGGTGCGGCGGCGGGTGAATGTCCCCGTGGCCGCCGACGAGTGTGTGCGGTCGGTGGACGACGCCCGCCGGCTGGCGTCTCTTGGGGCGGCCGACGTTCTGGTGGTCAAGGTCCAGCCCCTGGGCGGGGTGTGGCCCGCGCTGCGGGTGGCCGAGGCGGCCGGGGTGCCGGTCGTGGTGACGTCGATGATGGAGACATCGATCGGGCTGGCGGCGGGGCTGGCCCTGGCCGCCGCCCTTGCCGAGCTTCCGTTCGCGTGCGGGCTGGGAACGGCCGTGCTGCTCGCAGGGGACGTGGTGGCCGACCCGCTCGTGCCCGAGGACGGGAGGCTGGCGGTGCGCCGGCCGGTTCCCGACCCCGACCTGCTCGACCGCTACCGCGTGGCCGACGAGGAAGCGAATCTCTCGATCAGGTCGGCGCAGGCGGACGGCTGGTCCAGGGGCACGGCGTGACCGGCGCCCGGTACCCAGGCGGTTCGGGCGTTGGGGCCGATGGCCTCGGCCATGCGCTCGGCGAGGGCCCGGAACTTGGCGTCGCGCTCACCGGCCACGAGCAGCACGGGCATCGACAGCTCCGGCAGCCGGTCCCACAACGGGTCCTGGGTGCCCGTGCCCAGCTTGCGCAGGGCGTACGCCAGGCCGTCGGGTGGGTTGGCCCGGCGGGCCTCGAGGTCGGTGGGGCGGGGTGTGGTCGTCTCGAAGAGAGGCTGGGCGAGCCAACCGTCGAGGAAGGCCTTGGTGTCGCCCGCGGCCAGGTCGTCGGCCAGCAGGGCGTCGGCCCGGCGCCGCTCGGCCCGGGTGCTGGGGTCCTCGATGCCTGGGGAGGCGCCCACCAGCACGAGCGAGGTCACGACGCCGGGTGGGGTGTCGAGGGCGGTGCGCAGGCACAGCCGCCCGCCCATGGAGTAGCCGACGTAGGTGGCGGGGCCGCCGCCGGCGTCGGCGATGGCCGCCGCCGTGGCGGGGAAGTCCAGCCGGGCCGACGCCGAGCCGCCGTGGCCGGGGAGCTCGACCATCACCACCTCGAAGCGGTCGGCCAGCGCGGCGGCCACCTCGTCCCAGGAGTGATGGGTCTGGGTGAAGCCGTGGACCAGCACAACCCGAGCGTCGCCTGCCGGGGCGTTCGGGCCACGCCGGCCGGAACCGGCCCGAACGGTGTGCAGCACGGGACCATCCTCGCGTGACTGGTCGGGACGCCACCGCCTCGCAGGCCCGGACGCTGGTCGACGAGTGGGCGCGGGGCGGGGTACGGGAGGCGGTGCTGGCCCCCGGATCTCGCTCGGCGCCCCTCGCTCTGGCCCTGGCCGCCGAGGACCGGATCCGGCTGACCGTGCTACTCGACGAGCGGTCGGCGTCGTTCTTCGCGCTGGGAACGGCCAAGGCGTCGGGGCGACCGGCGGTGCTGCTGTGCACGTCGGGCACGGCGGCCGCCAACTTCCACCCCGCCGTTCTGGAGGCGTGGCACTCCCGTACGCCGCTGATCGTCTGCACCGCCGACCGCCCACCCGAGCTGCGGGACACCGGCGCGGGCCAGGCCGTCGACCAGATCAAGCTGTACGGCGGAGCGGTGCGGTGGTTCGCCGAGGTGGGAGTGCCTGAGGACGTCGAGGGGGCGGGGCGCTACTGGCGGTCGGTGGCCGCCCGCTCGTGCGCCGAGGCGCTGGGGCCGCCGTCGGGTCCCGTCCACCTCAATCTGGCCTACCGCGAGCCGCTGATCCCCACGGGCGCGCCTCTCGTCGAGGTGGAGGGCCGGCCGGGCGCCCGGCCGTGGACGTCGACGTCGTTCCGGCCCCGGCCGCCCCATCCCGACGACGTGGCCGAGG
>DASUXN010000094.1:0-3394 GCA_036377875.1 Acidimicrobiales bacterium | reverse complement strand
CGGCGGCCAGGGCCGCCGGGTCGCCGGGGGGAACGAGCAGGGCCTCGCGGCCGTCCCGGGCCACGTTCCGGTAGCCGGGAAGGTCGCTGGCCACGATGGGGGTGGAGGCGGCCATCCCCTCCAGCAGGACGAGCCCGAACGACTCGCCGTGGAGGGATGGCGCGCACATCACGTCGGCCCCCCGTAGGCGGCGCTCCTTCTCCTCCTCGCTGATCCGGCCCAGCCACTCGACTCGGCGGTCACCGGCGGTTCGGGCCCGCAGCCGCTCCGTTTCCGGGCCGTCGCTGGCGATCCACAGGCGGACGTCGCGAGGCAGGTGGTCGAGGGCCTCGATCAGCACGGCCAGGCCCTTGCGGGGCTCGTGACGAGAGACGAACAGGATCGTGGGCCCGTCGGTCGGCCACGGGCTCGCCTTCGAGAACCGCTCGACGTCGATGCCGTTGAACAGGACGCGGTAGGTGCCGCCCAGGTGGCGTTGGGCCAGGTCACGGGCGTCCTCGGAGACAGCCACGCGGACCTGGAGGCGGTTGCCCAGCCAGCGCATGCCCGGGCGCAGCCACTTGTAGGCGGCGCTGGTGCCGGCGGCGTGGAACGTTCCGACGATGGGGGCGGGGGCGTAGTAGAGGGTGGTCTGGGGCGCTCCCGGCACGCACGGTTCGTGGACGTGGAGGACGTCGAACCGCTCGTCGCGCAGGGCCCGCAGCGTGCGCAGCACGCAGGAGATGTCGGGGGCGATGGGGGCCACCGACCCGTTGGCGGAGGTGGGCAGGCATCCGCCCAGGGGGATGACGCCGACTTCGGGCGGCGGTCCGTCGCAGGGGCCGAGGACCCTGGTGGGATGGCCCATGGCCCGCAGCGTGCGCGCCAGCCCGAGCACCTGCTCCTGGACCCCGCCGGGCAGGGAGAGGCTGTACGGGCTGACGAGTCCGACTCGCACGGCGGGAGGCTAGCTGCCGGGGCGGCTCTGCCCGAGCCCCCAGCGCCCCGACATACTTGCGCCATGCGCGACGACAACCTGAGCCGGGACGATGCCCAAGAGCGGGCTCGCACCGTCTCCAACCTCAGCTACGAGGTGTTTCTCGACCTCACCACGGGTGAGGAGACCTTCCTGAGCGAGACGACGGCCCGCTTCTGGACGCCGCTCACCGGGCTCAACACGTTCGTCGACCTCGACGCCGAAACCGTGCACGAGGCGAAGTTCAACGGCCGGGACATGTCGTACGACCGGGAGCACAACCGGATCCCCCTGCGGGGCAGCCGTCCCAACAACGAGCTGCGGATCGTGGCCGACTGCGCCTACCAGCACACCGGCGTGGGCATGCACCGCTTCGTCGACCCCACCGACGGGGCCGTCTACCTGCACACCCAATTCGAGCCGTTCGACGCCCACCGGGTCTTCGCCTGCTTCGACCAGCCCGACCTCAAGGCCACGTTCAGCCTCTCGGTCAAGGCGCCCGACGACTGGGTCGTCGTCAGCAACATGGCGGTCGTCAACCACGAAGAGGGCGTGTGGCGCTTCGAGACGACGCCCCGCATGTCGACCTACCTGGTGGCGGTGGTGGCGGGGCCGTACGAGGTCGTGCAGGGCAGTCACGGCGAGATCGACCTCGGCCTGTACTGCCGGGCGTCGCTGCGCCAGTACCTCGACCCGGATGAGTTGTTCGAGCTCACGCGTCAGGGGTTCGACTTCTTCGAGGCCGAGTTCGGTTACCCCTACCCGTTCGGGAAGTACGACCAGCTGTTCGTGCCCGAGTTCAACTTCGGCGCCATGGAGAACCCGGGCTGCGTCACGTTCAACGAGTACATGGTGTTCCGCTCCCGGGTGACGGAGCTGGCCCGGGAGGGCCGGGCCAACACCCTGCTGCACGAGATGGCTCATATGTGGTTCGGCGACCTCGTGACCATGCGCTGGTGGGACGACCTCTGGCTCAACGAGAGCTTCGCCACCTACATGGCGAGCCACGCGTCGGCCTCGGCCACCCGGTTCCGCAACTCCTGGGTGCGCTTCGCCCTGGGCATCAAGGCCGGCGCCGTCAGCCAGGACCAACTGCCGTCCACGCATCCCATCTCGGCCGACATCGTCGACACCGATGCGGTGCGGCTGCACTTCGACGGGATCACCTACTCCAAGGGCGCATCCGTGCTGAAGCAGCTGGTGGCGTGGGTCGGCCAGGACGCCTTCCGCACCGGCGTGCGCAACTACTTCCAGGCCCACCAGTGGGAGAACGCCCAGCTCTCCGACTTCCTGCGTGCCCTGGAGCAGACCAGCGGCCGGGACCTTGGCGCGTGGTCCAAGGAGTGGCTGGAGACGGCCGGGGTGAACACCCTGCGGCCCGAGTTCTTCCTCACCGAGGACGGCCTGCGTGGCCCGAACGCCGAGGACGGGAAGTCCTACCGCTCGTTCGCCGTCCTCCAGGAGGCCAAGCCCGACTACCCCACCCTGCGTTCCCACCGCATCGCCGTCGGCCTCTACGACATGGGCCCCGACGGTCTGACCCGCAGGCAGCGGATCGAGGTCGACGTGGTGGGCGAGCGCACCGAGGTTCCCGAGTTGTCGGGCGTCGACCAGCCCGATCTGCTCCTGCTCAACGACGACGACCTGACCTACGCCAAGATCCGCCTCGACGAGCGGTCGATCGACGCCATGGAGGACGCCCTCGGACGCATCGCCGACCCCCTGGCCCGCACCCTCTGCTGGGGCGCGGCGTGGGACATGACCCGCGACGCCGAGCTGGCGGCCCGCCGCTTCGTAGGGCTGGTCGCCGTCCACGCCATGGTCGAGGACGACGACAGCACGCTCCAGCGGCTCATCGGCCAGGCCTCGGTGGCCATCGACGTCTACGGCGACCCCGCCAACCGGACGGCCGCCCGGGCCAAGCTGGCCGAGGCAGCCCGGGCCCGCCTGGCCGAGGCCGAACCGGGCAGCGACCGCCAGTTGATCTGGGCCCGGGCCGTGCTCGGCATGGGCGACGGACCGGACCACCTGGCGTGGGCCGGGGGCCTGCTCGACGGCTCGGTCGTGGTCGAAGGGCTCGAAGTCGACACCGACCTGCGTTGGGAGATCGTGGCCGTGCTCGCGTCCCATGGCACCGAGGGCTGCGAGGCGATCATCGCCGCCGAGGAAGCACGGGACCCCACCGACATCGGTCGCCGGCGGGCGGAGTCGGCGCGGGCCTCCCGGCCGTCGGCCGAGGCCAAGGCCGAAGCGTGGAAGCGGCTGACCGAGGAGCAGCTGCCCCTGGCCATGGTGCGTGCGCTGTGCGGCGGCATCTGGAGGTGGGATCAGGAGGAGCTCATCCGGCCCTACCTGGAGCCCTACTTCGCCTCGTTGGGGACATGGTGGGTCGATCGGCCCCGGGAGGTGGCGCTGGCCCTGGTGGGCGGCCTCTACCCC
>DASUXN010000093.1:0-2092 GCA_036377875.1 Acidimicrobiales bacterium | reverse complement strand
CCGCCAGAAAATTCGCAGCAGCCCCTTCAGTCGCCGGCCAGACTGGCGTCACCTCGGCGGAAGGGAACGGTTCGATGGATGCCTACGGCGACTACATGGTGATCCTGGCTAACGCCAGGGTCGAAGAACTCAGGCGGGAAGCGGCCAACGCCCGCCTTGCCTCGGCGCTGGATCGGCGAAGACCACGTCTGCGCCACTGGCTGCTGAAGCGGCGGGATGCACCCCAGCCGGTGCTGCCCGTGCCCGCTCTGCGCCGGAGCTCCTGACCCGCGCAAACGCGACGAAGGGCGGCTCCCGGCGGGAGCCGCCCTTCGGAAGTTCTCGTATGGGAAGCGAGATCAGCCGTTGTCGACGCGGTCGCGCAAGTTCTCCGCCTGCTCCTGGAGGGTCTCCTCGGGATCCATCTCGAGCTCGTCCTTCACGGGGCGCTTCCAGTTCTCCATCTCGGGGCCGCCAGGGGCGACACCGGACTGGGTCAGGGCCGGGCCCCCCGGGGGGCTCACGAAGTCGCCGGATTCGGGGACCATGCCCTCGCCAGGGTCTCGCTCACTCATTCCAATCACCTCGTTCTTGAAGACGTACCGAAGGCCTACCCGGCCCCGAACGCCGAAAAACCCTGGCCATGGGTCAGCGGGAGAGGAACCGGCGGCCAGATCTCTTTATGCGACGGGGGGGCGATGTCGAGATCTGGCCGTCCGGAGGGTCGGCGGGACGGCCGGGGGGCAACCGTCCCACCGAGATCAGGTGGAGCCGAGGGTGACCTTGGCGGTGAGGCGCTGGCGGCCCCGGGCCCAGGAGAGATCGATGGTGTCGCCCGGCGCATGGGAACGAACCGCTGCCCCGACCTGGTCGGCGCTCGCTACGGGCGTGCCGCCGACCGACACGATCACGTCGCCCGGACGGAGGCCGGCCCGCTCGGCGGCCGAGTCGGGTATCACCTGGGTGACGACCGCACCGGTGGTCTGGCCCACGCCCAGGGAAGCGGCGGTGGCCGGGTCGAGGGTCTGGGTGGTGATTCCCAGGTAGGCCTGGCCCGGTTCGACGCGGGACGGCGCGGTGGTGGCGGTGGCGCCCGACCCGCGGGAGCGGATGGTGTCGAGCAGCGGCTTGGCCCGGTCGATGGCGATGGCGAAGCCGATGTTCTGAGCCTCACCGGCCACCGCGGTGTTGATGCCGACGACCTGGCCGGCGGCGTTGACGAGGGGCCCGCCAGAGTTGCCGGGGTTGATGGCGGCGTCGGTCTGGATCAGCCCTTCGAGGCGGTCGTTGCCCTCGGCGATGTTGCGGTTGAGGGCGGACACGATGCCCTGGGTGACGGTCAGCCCACCGTCGAGGTCGAGGGCGTTTCCTATGGCGATCACGTCGTCGCCCACCTTCAGGTCCCCGGACCGGCCCAACTCGACGGTCTTCAGGTCGCGGGCGTTGCGGATACGGAGGAGGGCGACGTCCTGGGCGTTGTTGCCGCCGACCAGGTCGGCGGGCCGCCAGTTCTCCTCGGTGGAGATGCGCACCTCGATGGACGTCGCGTCCGCCACGACGTGGGCGTTGGTCAGCACCTCGCCGTCGGGCGTGAGCACCATGCCCGTGCCCGCGCCGCTCTGGGGAAAGAAGCGGCCGGCCCGGGCCGCCTGCGTCCGGATGGAGACCACACCGGGTTCGACCTTGGCCAGGATGCCCTGCACGTCCTCGGGCTCGGCGATGACGCTGGTGTTGCCGCCGCCGCCGGCGGCGGAGGTGGTGCCGGTGGTGGTGTCGTCGTCGACGGTCGACGCCACCACTCCGCCGGCCAGCGCACCCCCGAGGGTCGCCGCCAGAAGCAGGACGACGAACCGCGCCCGCCCGCCCGACGGCCCTCGCCACGAAGCGGGAGGCAGCGGCGGAGGGGGAGGGCCGGTGGGCGCGGCGGGGGGAAGGAAGATGGGCTGCGTGCGGTCCCCGGACGGGTCCGAGGGCGGCGGAAACGCAGATCGCGTGGTGGCCTCGGTGTCCATGCGGTCATTCTTCGTCACGAACCTGTGAGTTTCCTGAGCGGCAGCCCCCGGGTGCCTGTGAAGGCCGGGTTGCACCGTCCTCGAAGCGGGGTACAAGCCAC
>DASUXN010000092.1:0-2129 GCA_036377875.1 Acidimicrobiales bacterium | reverse complement strand
GGCATCGAGGAACAGCACATGACCGTCGAGCACATCTCCCTCGACGACGTGCCCGAGCTCATCCGCTCCGGCCAGCTGGTCGACGCCAAGACCATCATCGGCCTCCTTCTCGCCCGGGAGGCTCTCGGCCGGAAGTGAGGTAGCTCGACAACACCAGATGTGGTCCAGCTACCACACTTCGCCCCACAGCCGTCCCAGGAGCGGGATCTCGGGGAGCTTCCTCCCGCTACGGTGATCCGGTGATCGTCGGCGCTCCCACCGAGACCAAGAAGGGCGAGCACCGCGTCGCCCTCACGCCCGACGGGGTGCGGGAGTTGGTGGCCCACGGCCACGACGTACGGGTGCAGGCGGGCGCGGGCGAGGACTCGTCCATCACCGACCGGGAGTACGTGGCCGGCGGCGCGCGCATCGTCGACGCCGAGGAGGCGTGGGCGGCCGACGTGGTCGTCAAGGTAAAGGAGCCGCAGGAGGCCGAGCTCGCCTACCTCCGCCCCGATCTCACCCTCTTCACCTACCTCCACCTGGCCGCCTACCCGGCCGTGGCCGAGGCCCTGCTCGAGACCAAGACCACCGCCCTTGCCTACGAGACGGTCCAGCTGCCCGACGGCAGCCTGCCGCTGTTGGCCCCCATGAGCGAAGTGGCGGGGCGCATGGCTCCCCAGATCGGTGCCCACTTCCTGGAGCGGTCGCAGGGCGGGCGGGGCGTGCTGCTCGGGGGCGCCCCCGGGGTGAGGCCCGCCACCGTGGTCGTCCTCGGTGCCGGCAACGTGGGGTGGAACGCGGCCTGGATCGCGCAGGGCATGGAGGCCGAGGTCGTCCTGCTCGACCGCAACCTCGACCGGCTGCGGTGGGTCGACCAGATCCACAAGGGCCGCATCATGACCCTCGCCTCCAACCGCGGCGCGGTCGAGCGGACGGTGGCCGAGGCCGACCTGCTCATCGGCGCGGTGCTGGTGGCGGGCGGGCGGGCGCCGGTGCTGGTCACGGAGGCCATGGTGAGGAACATGAAGCGGGGAGCGGTGATCGTCGACATCGCCGTCGACCAGGGCGGGTGCATCGAGACGACCCGGGAGACCACCCACGCCGCCCCCGTCTACGAGGTCCACGGGGTGCTGCACTACGCGGTGGGCAACGTTCCCGGCGCCGTTCCCCACACCTCCACCTACGCCCTCACCAACGCCACCCTGCCCTACGTGGTCGAGGTGGCGTCGCTCGGCGTCCGGGACGCGGTGGCTCGAGACAAGGCCCTGTTGCAGGGCGTCAACACGGTGGCCGGTTCGGTCACGAACCCGGCGGTGGCGGAGGCGCTGGGGCGGGAGGCCGCCGACCCGCTGGCGTGCCTGGCCGGCTGAGGGGAAGCGGCGAAGACCGCCCGCCGCCGCTGCCGGCCGAGGTCGAGGAGCTTCTCTCGTGGCTGGCGGTGGAGAAGGGCCGCTCGGCCAACACGCTGGCCGCCTACCGGCGCGACCTGGCCGCCTACGTCGATTTCCTCCGCGGCCGGCGTCTGACCATCCACGACGTGACGGACCGGGTGGTGGAGGACTACCTGGCCTTTCTGCGGGCGGGGGGCAAGGCGCCCGCGTCGGTGGCGAGAGCGCTGGTGTCGGTCCGGGCCCTGCACCGCTTCTGCGAGGACGAGGGGTTGTCGGCCGCCAACCCGGCCGAGGACGTGGAGCGGCCCCGGGTGCCCGCCGGGCTCCCCAAGGCTCTCTCCGAGGAGGATGTGGCGCTGCTCCTCGGTGCGGTGAGCGGCGACGATGCCCTGGCCCGGCGGGACCGGGCCATCCTCGAGGTCCTCTACGGGTGCGGGCTGCGGGTGTCCGAGCTGGTCAGCCTGTCCCTCGGCGACCTCGATCTCGACGCCGGCCTGCTACGGGCGTTCGGCAAGGGGGCCAAGGAGCGGGTCGTCCCCGTCGGGCGGCTGGCCAGGGAGGCGCTGCGGGCGTGGCTGGCCCCCTCGGGTCGGGGCGCCCTCGTCCCCACCCGCTGGGCCCGCCGCACCGATGCCGACGCCGTCTTCCTCAACGCCCGGGGAGGTCGCCTGTCACGCCAGGGGGCGTGGGGGGTCGTCCGCCACTACGGCGACCGGGTCGGGCTGGGTGACCGGCTCACGCCCCACGTGCTGCGCC
>DASUXN010000091.1:0-2699 GCA_036377875.1 Acidimicrobiales bacterium | reverse complement strand
CGTCGTCCTGGCCATCAACAAGATGGACCTCGTCGGTTGGGACGAGGCGGTGTTCGACGGGATCGCCCTCGACTTCGCCGAGGTCGCCGGCCGCCTGGGCATCACCGACTACGTGGCCATCCCCCTGTCGGCGCTGCGGGGCGACAACGTGGTGGAGCGCTCGACGTCGATGCCCTGGTACGACGGGCCCGCCCTCCTCGAGTACCTCGAAGGGCTGGAGGTGGCCTCGTCCCACGACTTCGAGCACCTTCGCCTGCCCGTCCAGTACGTGATCCTGGCCGGGGACGGGGGCGGGGGCCACCACGACGAGCGCCGGTACGCGGGCCAGCTGGCGGGCGGTGTGCTGCGGCGGGGCGACGAGGTCCTGGTCCTGCCCGCCGGCCTCCGCACGACGGTGACCACCATCGCCGAGCACGAGACCTGGCTGGACGAGGCCTTTCCGCCCCAGTCGGTGAGCGTCGCCCTGGCCGACCACCTCGACGTCGGCCGGGGCGACATGATCGTCGGCGCCGAGGACGCAGGAGCTCCGCTCGTCACCCAGGAGCTGCGGGCGACCGTGTGCTGGATGAGCGAGCAGCCCCTGGTCGCCGGCCGCCGCTATGCCATCAAGCACACCAGCCGTACTGCCCGGGCGGCGGTGACCGAGGTCCACGACTGTCTCGACCTGGACGCCCTCGAGCACCGTCCCGCCGACTTCCTCGCCATGAACCAGATCGGCGAGGTGACGCTTCGCACGTCCACGCCGCTCGTGGTCGACCCGTTCGCCCGCAACCGGGTCACCGGCCGCTTCATCCTCGTGGACGAGGCCACCAACGCCACCGCCGGCGCGGGAATGGTGCTGGGGTAGCGCACCCCAGCACCATTCCCGTCCGTCCGTGCGGGCGGTTCGGCTTGCTAGCTGCGGACCTTGGCCGCCTCGGGCGCCTGGCCGCTGCCACGGCGGCCGGCGAAGAGGGCGGCCATGCCGGCGGCGAACATCCCGGCGCCGGCCACGCCGAGGAAGATGAGGGCGAGGGTGCTGCCGGCGATGTCGTTGTCAGCCTCGACCAGGCCCACGGGCCGCTCCTCGACCGGGCTCAGGCTGGCGCCCGTGATCGGCATCTGGCCGGTGGGGCCGACCACCGCCACGAGGGCTCGGATCGGGAGTTGGGACAGCTTCCCGTCGGGGCCGGTCTGGGAGAAGACCAGCACGTAGTTGCCGGGAGCGGTTCCCTGCGGGATCGTCACCGCGCCGGTGACGGTGCGGTCGCTCTTCGGTGCGTCGAAGGTGGCGAGAACGGGCCCGTCCAGGGCGTTGAACCGCACCTGCACAGGGTGAGGCTGGCGGAAGCCGGTGCCGTTGACCGTCACTTCCTCGCCGGCCTTGACCGTGCTCGTCGAGAGGTTCACCGCCGGTCCCGACACGCACGCCCACGCCGGGCCGCAACGACCAGGATCCCCGCGACCGTCGTTCCACCCGCGGCCAGCCACCTGCGAACTGTCATGAGTAGTCCCTCCCTGATGCCCTGTTCCCCGCATCGTCGCGGGGCAATGCGTCGGCGAGCCGACGGAGTTGTTGCAGTTGGGTGACGGATCAGGCGGGCACGGACGTCGACGTGGCGGTCGGGACCGTCGTGGATGTCGTGGTGTCGAGCAGACCGAAGGGAACGTCCTGGTCGGCGATGCGGCGGGCGTCGTCGTCGATGGGAACACCGCAGCCCGTTGCGGCCACGGCCACGGCCAGGGCGACGGCCACCCCCCATGTCCCGGCCGTGCGGCGCGCCGCGCTCACGAGCGGCTGGCTGCGGCGACGGGGAGCTCGACGACGAAGCGGGCGCCGCCGTCGGAGCCGTCCTCCACCCAGACACGGCCGGAATGCAGCCGGACGTGCTCGGACACGAGGGAGAGACCGAGCCCCGCCCCGCCGTCCTTCCCACGCCGGCCGCCCGCTGCGCCGCCGCGCACGAAGGGCTCGAAGATCATCTCCCGCTCGCTCGCAGGGACGCCTGGGCCGGAGTCCTCGACGGCGATGCGGGCGGCCGGTCCCGGCGCTTCCACCGCCACCCGCACCACCCCGCCCCCGTGGTGCACGGCGTTCTCGACGAGGTTGGCGACGACCCGCTCGAGGCGGCGCTTGTCGGCGTTGATCACCGCCCGGCGCGCTTCGTCGTCCACATGGACGATCGACGGGTTGACGCCCGCACCGGCAGTGGCGTGGAGGACGAACTCGCCGAGACGGACGTCCTCGAGCTGGAGCACGTCGACGCCCGCGTCCAACCGGGACATCTCCAGCAGGTCCTCCACCAAGCGCTGGAAGCGGTGGACCTCGCCGGCCAGCAGGTCGACGGCGGCCCGGGAGCGGGGCGGCAGGTCGTCGCGGCGGGAAAGGACGACCTCGACGGACGCCACGAGCGTGGACAGCGGCGAACGCAGCTCGTGGCTGACCGCCGAGGCGAAGCGCGCGTCCCGCCGGATCCGGCGCTCGAGGGCGTCGGTCATGTGGTTGAACGAGGTCGCCACCGAGGCCAGATCCGGGTCGGCGGCACCCTCCAGGCGCATGTCGAACCGCCCGGCGGCGACCGCCGCGGCGGCGGCGGACACGTCGGTGAGGGGGCGCAGGACCCGGCGGCTCGTCCAGATCCCGGCGGCGGCGCCGGCGATGGTGGTGATCAGGGCGCCGAGAAGCAGCGAGTTGCGCAGGACCTTGAGGGTGTCGCTCA
>DASUXN010000090.1:0-2950 GCA_036377875.1 Acidimicrobiales bacterium | reverse complement strand
AGGGCGGGCGTGTTGGGCATGGCCCGGACGACGGCCACGTCGTCGCCCAGCCATCCCTCCAGGCGGGCGAGCGTCACTCCTGCGGCGATCGACAGAACCCGCCGTACCCCAGCCGCAGCCAGGGTCGTGCACGCGGCGGCGACGTCGGCCGGCTTCACCGCCACCACCGCCCCCTCACACGACTCCGGTACGTCGCCCCGGACGTCCACTCCCGGGAACCGCTCGGCCAGCTGCACCCGCCGGGCCTCGGACACCTCCACGACGGCGAACTCCGCCGGTTCGGCCCATTTCGCGGCCAACAGCCCTCCGACCAGGGCCTCCCCCATCCGCCCGCCACCCACCACTGCCAGCCGCACGCTCATTGACGGCCGAGGCTAGGCGGACCTAGGAGAGATAGTTCATTGGGTTCTGCGGGGAGCCGCCGACGCGGGTCTCAAAGTGCAGGTGAGGGCCGGTGACGTTGCCCGTCCCGCCCACGTAGCCGATGACCTGACCCTGGGTGACGCTCGCTCCGTCGCCCACCAGCATGGAGCTCTGGTGGGCGTACAGGGTGGTGAAACCGCCGCCGTGGTCGATGATCGTGCACTGCCCGTAGCCGCCGTACCAGCCGGCGGAGATGACCACGCCGCCCTTGGCCGCCACGATCGGCGCGCCGTAGCCGGAGTCGATGTCAATGCCCGTGTGCATCGAGCCCCAGCGGGGCCCGTACGGCGAGCTCACGCCTCCGCCCGACGGCCACATCAGCCCCGACGCCGACCGGGCGGGCGACGGACGGCCGTCGACCGACGCCCCCGTCACCTCGCGGGCCCGGATGAGGTTCGAGATGGTGGCCTCCTCCCGGGCGAGGGCCTGGACCTCGGCGGTGAACTCCTGGATGCGCACGTCGAGAGCGCTGCGCAGCCGGACCTGCTCGGTGCGGAGGGACTGGAGGGCGTTCAGCTTCTCGGTGGCCTCACGCTTGCGCTCCTGGGCCTGGTCCCGCAGCGAGATCAGGTTGGCCTGCTCCGACTGCTGGTCCTCCCGCACGGCCCGCAGCTCGCCCAGCACGTCGCGGTCGACCTCGACGACCTGGGACATGAGGGCCTGGCGCCGGCTCGCCTCGGTGAGGTCGCGGGCCCGCATCAGCTCGAGGAACGAGTCGGCCGAGGGGTGGATGTAGGCCTGCACGGCCACGGCCGTGGCCCGGGACCGCAGGTCGGCGGCCTTGCGCTCGGTGGCGGCGAGGCGGGCGGCAGCCGCGTCGACGGCCACCGCGGCGGCGTTGGCGGCCTGGCGGGCGGCGTCGGTCTCGCTGGACTGGACGGCGATGCCGGCATCGATGGTGCGCACGGCCGCTTCCAGCTCGAGGTCGTCCGCCTTCAGGGCGTCGAGCTTGGCTGCGGCGGCGACCTTCTTCTGCTGGACCGTGGCCTTGTCGTCGGCAGCGAGTGCTCGTGTCGGGAGCGCCGACACGAGTAGAACGAGAAGGACCAGGGAGCGGATCTTCGGGTTCGCCATGAGCTGGGAGCAGCCCCGCCGCGACTGAGTCGGCGGAACCCTAGGACTCACCTCACTTCGACGCAAGCAGTCCCCCCCTGGGTACGCGGGTTCCCCTGGCAGCTGGCGCGTAGAGGGGCCCGAGAAACCTCGCGTCGTGCCGCACTTCCCCGAACGGCTCGCCGTTCCGCCCCTCGGGCCCCGCCTGCAACCCTAGCCGGTTCCGGACGCGATGTGCAAGAGATGCATTGAAAGGGAACGAAAGCGCGCAAAGCCCGCCGGCCGAAGGGAACCGACGGGACCGGAACAGTCTAGACCCGAAGCGAAGGCGTTACCGGCATTCCACCGGGGTTCGCGAGCTCAGATCGGCGTACAGCCGCCGCAGCCGGGCCGCGGTGATCGACCACGAGTAGCGCTGGGCGGCGCGCGCCGCCGCCTCCCCCATCCGCTGGCCGAGGGCCCGGTCGTCGAGGAGCTGGGCTGCCCGGTCGGCGTAGGCCGAGGGGTCCCGGCCCTCGACCAGGAAACCGGTCACGCCGTCGTCCACCAGCGTGCACAATCCGCCCACCGCCGCCGCCACGACCGGCGTGCCGCACGCCGCCGCCTCCAGCGCCACCAGCCCGAACGACTCTGACCGGCTCGGCACCAGGCACACGTCGGCGGCCCGGTAGAAGGCGGGCAGGCCCTCGTGGGGCTGGGGCGGCACAAACCGCACCCGGTCGGCCACGCCCAACTCTTTGACCAGCGACTTCACCCGCCGTATCTCCGACGGACCGTCGGGCCCGCTCGGCCCCCCCACGATGACCAGGGTCGCCCCCGGCGACAGGGCGGCGAGGGTGCGGACGGCCACGTCGGCCCCCTTGAGGGGCTGGATGCGGCCCACGAACAGCAGGACGGGCCCGTCGGCGTCGAGTCCGAGGCCCAGCTCGACGCGGGCCGCACCCCGGTCACCCGGCGTGAAGACCTCGTGGTCGACTCCCGGGGGCACGATCTCGATGCGGCTCGGGTCGGCCCCGTACAGCCGTTCCAACCGGGCCGCCTCATGGGACGACGAGGCCAGGATGGTGTCCGAACAGCCGATGACCTCGCCCTCCGCCTTGGCCCGCGACGCCTCCTCCTCCTGGGTGTCCTCGGCCTTGACCCGGGCCAGAGTGTGGAAGGTCGAGACGAGCGGCAGGCCCAGCGTGTGCTTGAGGCTGTGTCCCGCCACCCCCGACAGCCAGTAGTTGGCGTGGAGCACGTCCGGCACGGCGTCGAGCCGGCCCAGCACCCCGTCGATGAAGGCGGGGACGATGTCGGGCAGGTGCTCCTTCGGCACCACGGACAGCGGTCCCGCCGTCACGTGATGTACCCGCAGGCCCGGCTCCACCTCAACGGTGGGAATCAGCCCCCGCCGCCAGGCCCGGGTGTAGACGTCGCAGTCGAGACCCGCTCGGGCCAGGGCCGACGACAGTTCCCGCACGTAGACGTTCAT
>DASUXN010000089.1:0-4280 GCA_036377875.1 Acidimicrobiales bacterium | reverse complement strand
GCCGGCTCGCACGTCGAGGCCGGCCGCGCCCTTCAGGTTGGGAGCGAAGCGCAGCACGCCCTGGCGGTCGACCAGTCCGGGCGCGCCCACGCCCACGGCGGTCACCTTCTCCCCCGCCTCTTCCTCCAGTTCGTCGCGAATGGCGGCCAGCGTGGCCAGCAGTTCGGGCGCGTCGGGAGGGGTGGCCACCTTGCGCACGGCCGCCACCGCGCCGTCCACGATGGCCAGCCCCAGCGCCTTCGTCCCTCCCACGTCGATGCCCACCGTGGCCACGCCCCACCTTGGCCGACCGCGACCGACTCCCGCCACAGCGTCGTCGGTACAGTCGCCGCCGTGAGCGATGGCGGGGCGCTGACGTGCCCGAGAGACGGGACCTCCACCCGCCTCACGTGCGTCGAGTGCCAGACGCCCATCTGCCCGAAGTGCGCCGTCCGCACGCCGGTGGGGCTCAAGTGCCCCGACCACGCCCGGGCCCCGGCGGCCGACCGCCGCCCGCAGTCGCGCCGGGGCGTCGCCCTGCTCGTGGTGGTGGCGGTGGTCGGCGCCGTTCTCCTCGTCCGCCGCTACAGCACCCCTCAACCCGCCGAGTTCCCCTGCCCCACCCAGACCTCGCCCGACGTGGGCATCGGGCCCGAGAGCCAGGGCACGTCGTGGTCGCCGTTGGAGCGTTCCCCCCTCTGCGGGCGGTTCTCGGCCGCCACCGCCTGGACGGGGACCGAGTTCCTGGTGTGGGGCGGGCAGAACTGCGCGGGCGAGCAGTGCCCCGCCGACCGAGCCCCCCGCCTGGCCGACGGCGGCGCCTACGACCCCGAGCGAAACCGCTGGCGGCGCTTCGCCGAGTCGCCGCTGGCCGGGCGGGACTCGACCGCCTCGGTGTGGACGGGTCGCGAGCTGCTGATCTGGGGCGGGGCCGGCCGCACCGGCCCCCTCGCCGACGGCGCCGCCTACGACCCCGTCCGTGACCGCTGGCGCCGCATCGCCGCATCGCCCCTGTCGGCCCGCTGGGGCGCGGCGGCGGTGTGGACCGACCAGGAGATGCTCGTCTGGGGTGGAAGTGGCGGGGCCGACGGCGCGCGCTACGACCCCGAGGAGGATCGGTGGGAGCCGCTCCCCTCCGTGGCCACACCGGCGTGGGCCTCGCCCGTCGCCGCCTGGACGGGCTCGGAGCTGCTGGTCTTCGCCAGCGCCGGGGCCGACGGCCTGCTCGACGCCCCGGAAGCCCGGGCCTACGACCCCGTCGGGAACACCTGGCGGGCCCTGGCCGGGCCGCCGCTGGGGCCCCGGGACGGGCCGGCGTCGGTGTGGACGGGCGGGGAGCTGCTGATCTGGGGAGGCGACGACCCCGCCGGCGACGGCTACCTCGACGACGGCGCCGCCTTCAACCCCGCCACCAACGTCTGGCGGCCGCTCCCGGCCGGCCCCCTCTCGCCCCGCGCCAACCTGCTGTCCGTTTGGACGGGCAGGGAGATGCTGCTGTGGGGCGGCCTCGGGAACCCCGACCTGACCGTCGACCGGCCCGGTCTCTCCCGCAACAGCCCCTTCCTCGACCCCGGCGCCACCGTCCCCCTCGAGGACGGCGCCGCCTACGACCCTGCCACCGACCGGTGGCGCCGCCTGCAGTCGACCAGCCTCCTGGCCCGCGGCTACCCCCTCGGCGCCTGGGACGGAAAGCGGCTGCTCGTGTGGGGCGGCCTCACCCTCGTCGACAGCATCGCGTCGGCTTCCGACGGCGCCCGCCACACGCCCTGACCAGGGCACATATAGCTGATTACAACATCTATTGAGACCGTCCCCCGTTGCGGCGAGAATCCGAGCTGGACGGCGACAGGGGGGGACTCTGGCAGGCCCGGACCTTGGCCGTCCGCGCCCTCATGCCTCACGGAAGGACATCGATGAACGCACGGAAGTGGGCCATCGGCGCCCTCGGCGCCGGCATCGCCACGGTGGTCGCCACCGCCACCGCCTGGGCCTGCGTGTCAGGCCCGTCGGTCACGCTCAACCCCACCAAGGCGGGTCCCGGGGACACGGTCGGTCTGAGCATGCGGGACTTCCGCAAGGCCGACCCGGTCGAGCTCCGCTGGAACGACCTCAACGGTCCGGTGCTTGCCACGTTCGAGAGCAACGGGTCGGGCACCCCGATCCCCGGGGAGTTCACCGTGCCCGCCGACGCCAAGCCCGGCAACTACCTGCTGATCTTCAGCCAGAAGGCGCCCGACGGCAAGGTCTCGCAGATGCCGGTCCGGGCGCTGTTCACCGTAGGCGGCCCCAACGGGGCCACGCCCGTGGTGGGCGCCGCCACCTCCCCGGTGGACGAGGGCCGTCCCGCCGGGCTCGTGACCGAGGACAACTCGGTGAGCGGCGGCACGCTGGCCCTGGTGGCCCTGGGCGTCGCCGGCGTGGGGATGTTCCTCGCCGGCATGGCCGCCCTGTTCGCCGGCCGCGGCGGCACTGCCCCCCGGGCAGCGCCGGTCCGGAAGTAGCTCAGACGTCCTGCCGACGACCCCTTCGCCCCTGCGGAGGGGTCGTCCGGCATCCGACCGCCGTCCCAAGGGGGAATTCATGAGAAGCACGTGGCGTCGCGCCTTGCTGGTGGCTGCCGCCGCCGGGCTGGCCGCCCAGGTCCCGGCCTTCGCCCAGGACCACCTGCGCGTCACCAAGCCGGTCCAGATCACCGGGGAGGACGTCAACCCGTCGCGCACCTACAACGCGCCCAACCTCCTCGCCGACCCGTCCGACCCGAGCCGGATCGTGGGCGCCTACGCCGACTTCCGCACCGGCCGCTGCAACCTCATCCGCTCCACCGACTCGGGCCAGTCGTGGCGACTGCTGACCGACTCGTCGCCCATGCCCGACGAGTTCCCGTTCTGCCAGCAGAACAACTCCAACATCTTCCACGGCTATCTGGCCTTCGGTCGCGGCGGCACCCTCTACTACGCCATCCCGGGCTGGGACACCGAGGACCGCCTGGCCGGGTCGGGCGGCAACTTCAGCGTGATCGTGGCCCGCTCCGACGACCTGGGCGACAGCTGGGAGCACACCATCGTGCGCAACGCCCGGGGCAAGCAGGGGGAGGAGGTCGAGAACAACCGGCCCGTCACCGCCCTCGTCGTCGACACCAAGAACGGCTCGGACGACATCGTGTACGTCACCTGGCAGCGGGGCCTGCCGGGCAGGACGGCGCCCAACGCCGAGCCCACCCGGGTCTACACCGCCATCTCCACCGACGGCGGCCGCACCTTCGGCGACCGCATCGACATGACCGCCGACGCCTTCAAGTCCCAGCCGGTGCGGGACGAGGCGCTGCGGGTGGCCCCCACCGCCACCACCGTCCCCGGGCCCAACGCGTCGACGACCACCACCACCGCCCCCGCCGCCGGCTCCCGGGCCGCCCAGCCCAACCAGGAGGCCAACTTCGGCGGGCGCAACCCGACGTCGGCCATCGACGACGACGGCAACGTCTACATCCTGTGGCACTCGGCCCAGGCCAACCTCAATCCCCAGCCGCCCCCCGCCTACTTCCTGACCAAGTCGACCGACCGGGGCAAGACGTGGACGACCACCCAGGCGGGCGCCTACGACCGCCGCAACGGCTTCGGCGCCAGGATGGTCTGGAGCGCCGAGGGCGGGGGCCAGGGCACCCTCCACTGGGTCGCCATGGGCAGCGAGAACCCCGACATCGCCTCCTACAACACCGTCTACTACCGCCAGTCGACCGACGCCGGGGCCACCTGGACCGAGCGCCGGCGGCTGGCCGACGTCGACCCCGCCCAGCTCAAGGGCCAGTACATCCCCAACATCTCCGTGGCCCCCAACGGTCGGGTGGACGTGGCGTGGTGGGACACGCGCGACGACCCCGGCACCCGCAGCAACGACGTGTACTACACCTACTCCACCGACAACGGGGAGTCGTGGTCGCCCAACACCCGCATCACCGACCGGTCGATCAGCCGGCTGTACGGCGTGTGGGGCGTCAACTACGACATGAGCTCCCCGCCCGGCATCGCCTCGACCAACCAGTTCGCCGTCTTCGCATGGGACGACACCCGCTTCACCGACCCCAACCAGACCGACGGGGCGGCGCTGGGCGGGGGCACGTCGGACATGTTCTCGGCGGCCGTGCAGTTCGAGGCGGTCGGCGCCGGCACGTCGGCGGCGGTGAAGATCGTGCTCGCCGCCATCGTCGGCCTGCTGGCCGTCGGCCTGGTGCTGCTGGTCGTGTCCTTCGCCCGCCGCCGGTCCGGCGAACCCCTCATGCCTCGGCGCACCACCCCCAAGGCACC
>DASUXN010000088.1:0-4464 GCA_036377875.1 Acidimicrobiales bacterium | reverse complement strand
CCGCCCGGCCGCTACACGATCACCCTCACCTGGACCGGCCGGGTCACCTCGCCCGTGAGCGCAAGCGTCACCGTCGACGTCCTCCCGCCTCCCGCAGGCATCCCGCCGCCGCCGGCGACCTGCTAGCCCGTTCTAGGCAATACGCGTCGGTTTCCGACGGCAAATTGCCTAAAACCTGCGCCGTGCTAGCTCGCGGGCTCGGGCCCTGGGCCGGCGGCGGCGATGGCGTGGAAGCCGCCGTCCACGTGCACCATCTCGCCGGTGGTGGCCGGGAACCAGTCCGACAGCAGGGCCACGGCCGCCCGGGCGACGGGATCGGCGTCGCGGGTGTCCCAGCCCAACGGGGCCCGTGCCGTCCACGAGTCCTCCATCACCGCGAAGCCGGGTATGCCGCGGGCGGCGATGGTGCGCAGCGGTCCGGCCGACACGAGGTTGACCCGCACCCGGTGGCGGCCCAGGTCACGGGCCAGGTAGCGGGCGGTCGACTCGAGAGCGGCCTTGGCCACGCCCATCCAGTCGTAGGCGGGCCAGGCCTGGCGGGCGTCGAAGTCGAGGGCGACGATCGACCCGCCGCCGCCCTTCTCCATGACGGGCAGGACGGCCTCGGCCAGGGCCTTGAGGGAGTAGGCGGACACGTGCAGCGTGCGGGCCACGTCGTCCCAGCCGGCCCGCAGGATGTCCCCGCCCAGGCACGTCTCGGGCGCGAAGGCCACGGCATGGACGGCCCCGTCAAGCGTCCCCCACCGGGTGGACAGGTCCTCGGTCAGGCTGGCGAGGTGGGACGGCTCGGTGAGGTCGAGCTCGAGCACGTCGGGCACGGTGGGCAGCCGGGCCGCCGACCGCTTGGTCAGCGACATGGCCCGCCCGAACGAGGTGAGGACCAGCTCGGCGCCCTGCTCCTGGGCGACCCGGGCTATCGAGAAAGCGATCGACGACTCGGCCAGGACCCCGGTGACCAGGATCTTCTTGCCCGCGAGGAGGCTCACAGCGGCGTGTTCGAGTGGCGGGCGGGCTGCCGGGGGCGGCGGGGCACGGCCCGCTTGGTCCGCAGCGACGCCAGGGCCGCGGCCACCACCCGACGGGTGTCGAGGGGATCGATGACGTCGTCCACGTAGCCCCGCTCGGCTGCCACCGCCGGCGTGCACAGGCGCTCGGCGTAGTCGGCCTCGAGGTCGGCCTGGAGCCGGATGCGCTCGACGGGGTCCTCGATCGCCGCCAGCCGCTTGCCGTGCAGGATGCTGACCGCCCCGGCGGCGCCCATCACCGCTACCTCGGCGCCGGGCCAGGCCACGCACACGTCGTTGCCCAGGCCCTTGGAGTCGAGGACGATGTAGGCGCCCCCGTAGGCCTTGCGCATGACGACGCACACCCGGGGGACGGTGGCCTCGGCGTAGGCGTGCACCAGTTCAGCGCCGTGGCGGATCATCCCCCGCCACTCCTGGTCCTTGCCGGGCTGGTAGCCGGGACAGTCAACGAACGTGATCAGCGGCAGGCCGAAGGCGTCGCAGGACTGCACGAAGCGGGCCGCCTTCTGCGACGCCTCGATGTCGAGCGTGCCGGCCAGCTGGGACGGCTGGTTGGCCACCACGCCCACCGCGTGGCCGTCCACCCGCCCGTAGCCGATGACCACGTTGGCGGCGTGAGCCTCCCGCACCTCGAGGAACGACTCGGCGTCGAGCACGTCGGCCACCACCTCGCGCACGTCGTAGGACGACGAGCGGTTGGCGGGCACGGCGTCGGCGGCGGCCCGGCTCGGCCGGTCGGGTGCGTCACCGGTAGGCATCACGGGTGGCTCCTCGAGGAAGTTGCCGGGCAGGTAGGAGAGGAGGTCGGCTATGGCCCAGCGGGCGTCCTCCTCGTCGGCGACGACCAGGGAGGCGAGGCCGCTGCGGCGGAAGTGGATCCCCGCACCGCCCAAGTCCTCGCGATCGGTGACCTGGCCGGTGATGGCGGCCACCGTCTGCGGACCGTGTAGGTAGGCGAAGGCGTCGGTGGTCATCACCACGTGGTCGGCCAGGCCCAATAGCAGCGCCGGCCCCCCCACACATGGCCCGGTGACGGCCATGACCACCGGCACCGCTCCCGATGCCTCGGCCACCGCGGCCGCCACCCGCCCCCACGCATGGAGGGAGGGCAGCCCCTCGCCCACGTCGGCACCGGACGTCGACAGCTCCCCCACCACGGGCACGCCCAGGTCGAGAGCCATGCGGACGATCCGCTCGATGACGTCGCCCTCGCTCGGGCCCAGAGCGCCGGCGTGCTTCCCCCCGGCCAGCCGGAACCACCCCACCCGGCGTCCGTCCAGCTCGGTGAGCGAGGCGGAGGCGGCGCCTCCCCGGCAGGCGGCGAGGGGGACTACCGGGGGGGTCCCGATCACGCCGGGGCGGGACCGAGGACGATGGAGGCGTTGTGGCCGCCGAACCCGAACGAGTTCGACACGACCGGTCCGGGCGCCACCTCGCGCGCCGCGCCCGACACCACGTCGATGGCCAGCTCGGGGTCGTCGCGGTCGTGGTTGGCGGTGGGGGCGACCACCCCGTCCCGCAGGGAGAGGAAGGTGGCCACCGCTTCGATGGCGCCCGCCCCGGCGACCAGGTGGCCGGTGACGCCCTTGCCCGAGGTGACGGGCACGGCCCGCTCCCCGAACACCTTGACCAGGGCCTGGGCCTCGGAGGCGTCGTTGAGAGGCGTGGAGGTGCCGTGGGCGTTGACGTGGGCGACGTCGGACGGCTCGATACCGGCGTCGGCCAGCGCCATCTGCATGCAGGCCGCCGCTCCCGCCCCCCCGGGGACGGGGGCGGTGATGTGGTAGGCGTCGGTGTTGCGGGCGTATCCCAGCACCTCGCCGTAGATGCGGGCGCCGCGGGCGACGGCGTGGTCCCACTCCTCGAGCACGAGGAATCCGGCCCCCTCGCCCATGACGAAGCCGTCGCGGTCGGGGTCGAACGGCCGGGAGGCGTGCTCCGGGTCGTTCACCCGCGGCGACAGGGCGCCCATGCGCCCGAACGAGGACATGGCCAGGGGCGTCATGCACGCCTCGGTGCCCCCGCCCACCATCACGTCGGCCAGCCCGTAGCGAACGAGCATGTACGCCTCGCCCACGCCGTGGGTGCCGGCCGCGCAGGCGGTGGCCACGCACAGGTTGGGCCCCGACCATCCCAGCTTCATGCCGATGGTCGCGGGCGTGGCGTTGGCCATCATCATGGGGACGAGGTAGGGGCTCACCCGGCTGGCGCCCCGGTTGTGGAGGATCTGGTTCTGCTCCTCCATGCTCATGAGGCCACCCACGCCACAGCCGGCGTACACGCCGCAGCGGGCGGGGTCGACGGCGCCCAGGTCGCCGGCGTCGGCCACCGCGTCGAGCGCCGCCGCTACGCCCAGGTGGGCGGCCCGGTCGGCATGGCGGGCCTCCTTGAAGTCGAAGTAGGGCCCGAGGTCGAACTCGGGCACCTCGCAGGCGAAGCGGAACTGCTCGGGAAGGATCTCCGGGTCGAACCGCCGGATCGGGCCGGCGGTGGGCGTGCCGTCGCGCACCGCCTTCCAGTACGCCTCGAGGTCGGTGCCGGCCGGCGCCTTGACTCCCAGGCCCGTCACCGCCACCCGGCGCCGCGGAGGACCTTCGGTCATCAGCCGGCTCCGCTCACAGCGTTCGGGCCACGCGGGCCGGTCTCGGCCGGCTCCGCAGGAGAACCCGCCATCTCCAAGACGAGGTCGGCGGCCTGGCCGACGGTGGTGATGCCCTCGAGCTTGTCCTCGGGCACCTTCACGTCGAAGCGGTCCTCGACGGCCATGACGAACTCGACGAGGCCGAGGCTGTCGACGTCGAGATCCTCGTCGAAGCGGGCGCCCTCGGTGACCTGCGCCTTGTCGACACCCAACAGCTCGACGGCGACGTCGGCCAATCCCTCGAGGACTTCCTGGCGATCCATCACATGTTCCTCCGGCGAATGAGACCCGAATCAGTAGACATTAGTGACCCATCCCGAGACCACCGTCCACCGGCACCACCGCGCCGGTGACGTAGGCGGCGGCGTCGGAGCACAGGAAGGCGACGACGGAGGCCACCTCCTCGGGGGTTCCCCAGCGGCCCAGGGGCACCTGGGACCTCATCTCCTCCCGCCGCGCCTCGCCCAGGGCGTCGGTCATGGCGGTGACGATCGGACCGGGCGCCACCACGTTGGCGGTGACGTTCCTGCTGGCCAGCTCCCTGGCGAGGGAGCGGGTGAAACCGATCAGCCCGGCCTTGGTGGCGGCGTAGTTGACCTGCCCGGGCAGGCCCGACATGGCCACGACCGAGCTCATGGTTACCACCCGGCCCCATCGGGCCCGCACCATGCCGGGGGCGGCCCGGCGGACGGCGTTGAAGACGCCCGTCAGGTTGGTGCGGAGAACGTCGTCCCACTGGTCGTCGGCCATGCGCAGGACGAGGCCGTCGCGGTTGATGCCGGCGTTGGCCACCAGCAC
>DASUXN010000087.1:0-7798 GCA_036377875.1 Acidimicrobiales bacterium | reverse complement strand
CATCGCGCACCTCGCGGCCATGTTTGGCTTCGTTTATGTCCTCCTCTCGCCGGCGACCGAGCGCGTCGACGCTGCGCAGCCCGCCCCGCTCCTCGCCATGCTCGCGCTGTTCGTAACCTTCGGGACGTTGTCCGTCCTGTTCTGGGGGTACTTCCGCTTCCGCCGGCATCGGCCCGTCGGGGCGCCAGCGTGGAGCGCGCCGAGCGTCGACTCCGAGCTGGCCCGGTCATGGAGGGCGATGGCTCCATGACGTTCTTGTCGAACGACCGAGGTGAGGACGCCCAGACGGGCCTGGGCTGACGGCCGAGAGGCCCTGCGTGCTAGTAACACCGCGGACGAGAATGGATCGACGGACGACGGCCTCGCTGTGGGAGCGGTGGCTCGCCGCGACGCTCGACGCAGTGCCGCTTCTTGCGATCGCCATTCCTTTCCTCCTCCGGCGTCGCGGACCCCAAGTGCGGTCGCCGTTGGTCACCGATCTCGCAGCGGTCGCTCTGAGTGGGGCCTACGAGGTGACGGCGACGCGATGGGCGGGGCAGACGCTGGGCCAGCGCGCTCTCGGTATCCGTGTCGTGGATCAGGCGACTGGGAACAGGCCGGCGATCGGCCAGCTGATGGTGAGATGGGCGATCACCGCCGTACCGGACGTTGTGTCGCTACTGGTCCGCCAGTCAACCGGAGCCCAGAGTGACCAGGCCCTGGATGCGGTCGATGACCTCCAGCCGGAGATAGAAGCGCTCAGGCAACAGCATGGTGAGAATCGGCAGGCCCTAAACGACGCGCTGATGCGGCTGTACCAGGAGCGCGGGGTCAACCCAAGGGATGCTTGCCTACCATCGCTTCTGGCCGCGGTTCCTGCACTTCTCGGGCGTGCCGTGCTCATCGCGCCCGCCCTCCGAGCACCGTTGCGTCAGGGGCTACATGACCGACTGTCCAAGACAGTGGTCATCCGCGCCCAACCTTGATACAGACGTCGTCCTGGCGAACGCGCCGACGGGCGGCAGTGCGCGCCTGGCTGCCGGCTTACTGCCGGGTCCAGCCTCCCGCAATCCCCCCAGACGAGCCCGCCGCCCCTCCGCCCGAACGGCGCTACTTGTTGTTGAACCCCATGACCACGGCGATGATGGCTCCGATGATGATCAGTCCGACGGCCGCGAGGATGGCTGAACCTGCACTAAAGGCGATCACGCGCCGGAATGTAGCCGCAACGTCACGGCGCGGCCAGTAGTACCGGTCGACCGGTCGTCGTAGGATCCGCGATACGGACGGTGCGACCTCGGCGGCGCTTCAAGCGGCTGGCCTCCCGGTGCCACGTGCCGCTGCCCGGGCCGGGCGGACGCCGCTCGTGCTAATCGTCGTCGCCGCCCTCATCTTCACCGCCTGTGGGTCGGCGGACGACGCGACCGGGCCCGACGACGATCTGGGCGCGCCAGCGGGTGGGCTCGACGCCTGCCCGGCCCAGGGCCACGTCGACGAGTTCGGCGTGCGCGGGCTCGACCGCAACGAGATCGCCCGCCTGCCCGACACCTACACGTTCCTCCGGGTGAAGGAGGACCGCTGTTCGCCCGTGCGGTTCAACCCGTGCGAGCCGGTCCACTTCGTCCAGAACGCCGACGCCGCCCCGCCCTTCGCTGCGGAAAACGTGCGGGAGGCGTTCCGGCGGTTGGCTCGGGCCACGGGCATCGAGTTCGTCGACGACGGTCTCACCGACGAGACGACCCGCAGCGGGCCGGTCGTGGCCGAGCGCTATGGCCAGCGGTGGGCGCCGATACTGATCGCATGGGAGCACTTTCCCGCGGAGCAGACGACGGGCGCGTCCCAGATCCTGGGCAACACCGTCGTCTACCGCGAGCAGGACGTGGTCGTTTCCGGGCGCCTTCGCTTCAACGTGGACGCCTACAACGACGAGTTCACCAAGCGGCCGATCGAGGCGGGATTCGGCCCACCGGCCGGCAGCGGGGACGGGCCCATCGGCCGCCAGAACATCCAGTGGGGACGGATCGTGCTCCACGAGCTGGCCCACATCGTCGGCCTCGGCCACACCCGTGACCTCGACTCGCTCATGTACCCCGACGCCGCCCAGCACACCAGCCGCCCGGCGGACTTCACGGCGCCCGACCTGGCCGGCCTGCGCCACCTCGGGCGAGAAGCGGGCTGCCTGACCTCGCCTCCGGTCCCGACCGGCTAGAGCCGGTCGTGTACTGCCTTGGCGAGGGCGACGGCCTGATTGCGCAGCACGGACTGGTCCTTCTCGCCGGTGAGCCCGACGACGATGACCGAGTCGTCCCAGCAGGTGACCAGGGTGCCCTGGAGTAGCAGGGTCAGCGGCTGCCAGACCCACAGCCCCGAGGTCCCCACGTTTTCGACCCGGTCGTGGGTCGCTTCCTTGGGCTGGCTGTTCTTCTGGCTGTCGCACGCCTGGGCAACCCGCCCGGCGGCAGGACGGACCACGGTGAGGTGAGCGCTCGTGCCCCGGTCGACCGACGTGCCCCACGAGCAGAACGTCTCGGCGCCCTGCCCCCCTCGTACCGGGTTGCCGAGCACCTGGCCGATCTCGCCCGCGGAGATGGTGCCGCAGGCGGTGGTGGTGTCGACCGGCCCCGTCGGCTCGGGTAGGGCGGTGACCGTGGTCGCGCTGCCCCCGTCCGTGGCCGCACCGGCGCCGACGGTCAGCTCGGCGTCTCCCTCGGACGAGCATCCCGCCAGCAGGACGCCGCCCAGGACCATCGTCGCCACCGCACGTCGGAGCCTGATCATGGCGCCCTCAGGCTAGGCCAGCCGCCAGCTTGTGGCGTTTGCGGCTTTCGGGCAGCGGGAACCCTCACCGCACAGCAACACCTCGCAACAAGCTTCCCGAAGGAGGCACGGACAACAATGATCAGTTTCATTCTCGGGCTCATCATCGTCGGCCTGATCGCCGGCGCACTGGCCCGCCTGTTGGTACCCGGGCGCGACCCCATGGGGATCGGCGCCACCATCGTGCTCGGCATCGTCGGCTCGTTCATCGGCGGCTTCCTCGCCGACGTGCTGTTCCGCAGCGCCGAGGAGGACCGGGGTCTCGGCCCTGCAGGCATCATCGGTTCCATCATCGGCGCCGTGATCGCCCTGCTCATCTACAACGCCGTCACCCGCCGTCGCACCGTCGGCGTCTAGTTCAGAACAGCAGACTCAGACCACCAGAGGTGCCGGAGCAGGACGGGCAACTCCGTCGGGCTCCGGCACTTCCGCGTCCGGAACGGGCAGCCGGCCGTCGATGATCGTTCCTGCGCCCGGCTCCGAGCGGATCACCACCGATCCGCCCAAGGCCTCGACCCGGTCGGCCATGTTCTGGCAACCGGACCCGCGCTTCATTGCGGCCACGTCGAAGCCGCAGCCGTCGTCGGCGACGACGAAGACCAGTTCCCCCGGCCGCACCTGGAGACGGACGGAGACGTGCGACGCCCCTGCGTGCTTGGTGGCGTTCTGGAAGGCCTCCAGGCAGCAGAAGTACACCGCCGCCTCGATCTCCTGCGGGTAGCGCCCCACCCCGTCCGCCTCCACGACGAGCGTGAAGGGCACCCGGGAGGCCTGCGACCGCAGCGCCATCGGTAAACCCTCCGCCGCCAGCAGGGGCGGGTAGATGCCTCGGGCCAGCTCGCGCAGGGTCTCCACCGCGTCGCCCGCTTGTTCACGGATCTGGGCGAGGATGTCGTCGATGGGCTGGCCGCTGGCGGCGACCTGCTCGGCCAGGCTGGCCATGACCTTCAGGGCCACGAGCTGCTGCTGGGCCCCGTCGTGCAGGTTGCGCTCGAGCCGCCGCCGGGCTTCGTCCTGGCTCGCCACCAGCCGCTGGCGCGACGCCCTCAGCTCCTCGAGCCGGGCCATCAGCTCGGCGTTGAGGCGCACGTTGCGCAGCACGAGCCCGGCCTGAGCGGCCGCGTCAGCCAGGAGCTTTTCCTCGGTGGGCGTAAGCGCCTCGCCGGCCGGCTTGGTGACGGCCAGGGCGCCCAGGCGCTCATCGTGGTGGCACACGGCGATGGAAAGCGTCGCCCCTGGGATCGTAGGCACCTCGCCCCCGGGCGCCAGCGGGATCGGCTCGCGGTCCGGCTGCGTCCCCGTTCCGTCCCCAGGCGCGGCCGGCCAGGCGCCGGCCAGGCGGACCTCGTTACCGACCACCAGCCAGATCTCCGAGCGACCCGCGGCCGTCCCCTGGGCAAGGGCCCGGGCCATGTGCCCGAGCAGCTCGTCCGTCGCGAGCACCTCGCCCATGCGGGACGCCATCTGCGAGAGCACCTCGTAGGGCGTCGCCCGCTTCCCGTAGACGAGGCGGTTGGCCAGGCGGTCGACGCGGTCCTTGACGGGCTGGAACGCCACCGCCACCACGCCCGTCGCCAGGATCGACAGCCACAGGGAGTCGCTTCGGGAACCGACGGCGCCGCCCACTCCCACCACCACGCCCACGTAGACGGCGGTTACGAACCCGGCCAGGATCCCGTACAGCAGGGCTCGGCTGATGACCCGCTCGATGTTCCACAGGCGGTAGCGGAGGATGCCCACGAGCAGGGCGACCGGAATGAGGGCGAACACGGGCTGGAAGACCCGGAAGACCCCGACGGGAACGACGTCGAGGGGACGGCCCTGGTACTGCTCGAAGGCGGTGGCGCGGACCTGGCGGCTGAGGACGAACAGGCCCACCAACACGGCCGGCACGAGGGCCCAGAACAGCAGCCGCGCCTGCTGACGCTCGACGGGCTCGGGCGACCGTCGGGAGCGGTAGGCCTGCCCGGCCACGCCGATGACCGGCGTCAACAGTCCGAAGTACATGACGAGGGCGACCGTACGGCTGGTGCCCGTCACCCGGAAGGCGAGCACGCTCGCCGCCGCGATCAGCGGCAGGTACACGACGGCGTTGGCCCACGCCGGCCATCGGGGCACAAGCTTGCCGTCGGGGAACAGGAGCAGGGCGAAGATGTAGGCGACCGCGGCGGTGAGCTGGAAGCCGTGGTGGAGCGGCTCGACCACCCCGCTGGTGTCCATCGCCTCGTAGACGCCGTAGGCCTGGAGGTTGAAGACGGCGGCGGTGCCCACCATCCCCACCACCAGGAGGAGGGCGGTACGGTCACGGGGCCGGAGGAACACCAACAGTCCGGCGAGGCCGAGGTTGAAAAGGCTGAACAGGTAGTCGACGGCCAGCGACCCGCCCGATTCGGATCGGTGGGAAGCGTCGGCGATGGCCTCGGCGGTGCGGCCCCACAGGCCCGAGCTCAGGCCGGCCTCGTGCAGCCGCTCGTGCAGCCCGGGTGAGGCGTCGGCCACGGCGGCAAGGACGCCGAGGGCGAGCACGCCGACGGCCATGCCCGAATAGACGACGACGAAGGCGAGGCCAGCGGCCTGTCCGGGGCTCAGGCGGAGCGTGCGGAGAGCGGTCATGACGCGATGGGCGTTCGGGAACGCCCGTCTAGGAAACCACGACCTCGCCCACCATGCGGGGGTGGACCAGGCACGCGTAGCGGTACCGACCGGCCCGCTCGAAGGTCAGGCTGTAGGTGCCCTGGAAGAGCAGGCCCGACGAGATGAAGCCCGATCCGTCCCAGCGGCCGGCGTCGATCTCCGGCGGCGGTGCCTTCGGGTCCTGGTTGAGGGTGAAGCCGGGCCCGCCGACCGCCTCGTAGGCCTGGGGGTTGAAGGTGACGAACCCGTCGTCGGCGAGAATGAACTGCGGGAAGTACGGGGGCACGTCGAAGCTCACCGTGTGGGGCCCGACGAACGACCACGTGACCTTCTCGCCCACGCGAGTCCGGATCGTGCCCGGGAGGAACTCGTTGATCATCGCCATGTCCTCGCCGCCGGGCAGGTAGCCCGCCAGGTACCCGGGAACGGGCTGACCCATGTAGGTCGCCCGGCCCGCCTTGGCGTCCTCGTAGGCCTTGCGCAGGGGATCCGCCAGCTGCTTCAGCTCGTCGCGGCCCCGGCGGTCGAGCGTCGCCTGGGACGGCACCTTGGTGCTCTTGGGGTGGACCACGATCTCACCCGACTGAAGCGGCCCGTGGTAGTTGCAGTAGAAGGCATACGTGCCCGGCGCGATGTCGTCGGCCAACTTGACCCGGTAGGTGTTGCCGCCCGTGCCCTCGTAGGGGATGAGCCCGCTGCTGTAGTACGACTGGCGGCCGTTGAAGGGGGGTTGGGTGCGCCCGGGGCAGGGCGTGTCCTGGTCGAGCGGGGGTGCCCCCTCGTCGAGGTAGCAGGGCTGGCCGGCAGACTGGTTCACCCGGAAGTTGTCGCCCAGCAGGTAGGGGAGGACGGCCAGCGCCGGCTCCAGCTCGGGGGGAGGCTGGTCGGGCACCTTGCCGGAGCGGATGATCTCCCGCACCGGCTTGATGGCGGCGTCGACGAGAGTGCCCATGGTCACGCTGTGAGGTTCGCCCGTCCAGACCTGGCGAAAGTCGATGGTGTCACCCGGCCGCACGTCGACGACCTGCGGGAAGTAGGCCAGCATCGAGGCCGCGAACTCGTCGAAGTCGGCGTCGACGCGGACGGTGCGGGAGATGTCGCCCGAGAAGTCCTCAGGCGAGGAGCAACCCCAGGCCAGGAGGGCGAGCGCGACGAGCACGCTCGCGAACCGTTGCATGGATCCATGTTCCCATGCCTGAGGTACTACTTCGCGTCGTCCCCCAGCAGGCCCGTCTGGAGCGCGAGCTGTACCGCCCAGGCCCACAAGCGGGCAATGGGGGGCGACGCCCCCGTAGGCGAGACGCGCGCCGGGCAGCCGTGGGTGAGCCACGTGGGCGAGACCGAGTCGATGCGGGGCGTGTGGGGCTTGCCCGCCACCAGCCGTTCGTGGCGGAAGTCGACGGTGCGGGGACGGCCGCCGGCCCGCACGACCTCGAAGTTGGAGGCGTCGAACCACTGCGGCCCGCCCGGTCGTTCGGGCGGGGCCAGGAGGTCGTGGTAGGCGAGGATGACGTGGTCGAGGTTGAGGGCGGCCAGGCGGAAGGCGGGGCGGCTGCTGCGGGCCATGACCTCCGCTTTGTCCTCCGGGCCCAGCCCGTCCTCGTTGTCGAGGAGCCGGTTCATCACCTCGACGAGCTGAACCGACACACCAGTCCCGAAGTGAAGCCCGCCGTAGATGAAGCTCAACCCGTCCCGCATACGGTTCTTGGCCATGGGGCCGGCCCCCACCCGGAACAGGGCGAGCAGCGACTCCAGCCGCTCCACCATCCAGCTCGTCTCGTACCGGCGGATCTCGGCGAACTCGCGGTCGAGGTGGAACACGACCGTGTCCACATAGGCCTTGCCCAGGTTGTAGAAGGAGTCCACCGACCCCTCCTCGACCGTGTGGGGCGAGGCCAGCACCATGCGCCAGTCGGTGTGGCCGGAGCGCACCAGCCCGTACGGCGCCCGTTCCTCCCGGTCCCGGTACGCCCTCTCCACCGCCCCCTCGGCCAGGATCGACGAGATGGCATACAGCTCGATGCGCAGCCCCTCGAGCAGGGCGTGGCGCTTGGCCTCACGCATGGCCGACAGGGCCTCGGGCGTCGGCAGCTGACCTACCACCCGCTGGCCCTTCTTGGTCAGCTGGCGGGCCTTGACCGAGAGCCGGCTGCCGACGGTCTCTTCGGCGGCCTCTTCCACCGGCTGCGGGTCGGGCACGGGCGCCGGCTCAGGGCTGGCGGACGTCACCCTCGAACGGTATCCCGTGCCCGCACGGCGCCCGGACCGGCAGCCCGCCCAGGGCTAGTGTTCCGCTCCCGGTTGGTCGGCAGCGGTGGTGCGGGATGGGTGATCCCCTAGAAGGCGACTCGGCGGAGCGGCCGCCGCT
>DASUXN010000086.1:0-6928 GCA_036377875.1 Acidimicrobiales bacterium | reverse complement strand
CCGCCGCAGGCGCAGGGGCGGTGGCCGCGCTGGAGAGGCGGGCCCGGCGCGACGACCGGCTGTAGGGCGGAGTCGCAGGCCGTGGCTGGGATGGTAGGGATCGTGCTCGGGGCGGGGGCCTCGCGGCGGCTCGGCCGTCCGAAGCAGACGCTGCCCTTCGGAGACACCACCCTGCTGGGCTGGACGCTGCGCAACGTCGAGGCGTCGTCGCTGGACCGCGTGGTGCTGGTCTTGGGCGGCGCGGCCGACGACGTGCTGGCCCGACTGCACACCCGCCGGGCCCACGTCGCCCGCAACGACGCGTACGGCACGGGCTGCGCATCCTCCCTGCTGGCCGGCTTGGACAACGCCGGTGGGGCCGACGCGGTCATGTTGCTGCTGGGCGACATGCCGGGCGTGGACGCGGAGCTGATCGACCGGGTGAGGCAGGCGTGGGACGACGCCGGCCGCCCCCGCGCCGCCGTCACCAGCTACCGGGACGGGCTCGGGCACCCGTTCGTGTTCGCCTCGGAGACGTTCGCCACGTTGCGTGGGCTCCACGGCGACAAGGCGGTGTGGAAGATCGTCGATAGCGATCCGTCGGTGGCGAGGATGGCCGTCGACCGGCCGCTGCCCCTCGACGTCGACACCGAGGAGGACTACCAGGCGGTTCTGCGAGACGTGCTCGGCGAGGCGTCATGGCAGGAACAGGCGGGAGCGGAGGCCGGCGCGGTGGAGGCGGTAGCGGACCATCGTCCATAGCGTGGCCAGCCCGTAGCGGATGTTGGCCCGCATGGACGTCGAGGACGCCTCGGGGAAGTAGCGCGTCTTGATCGGCACCTCCACCACTCGCTGGCCGAAGGCGACGGCTTGGGCGATGACCTGGGAGTCGAAGACGAAGTCGTTGGAGTTGCGCAGGAAGGGAACGGTCTCGAGGAACGAGCGGGAGTAGGCCCGGTAGCCGGTGTGGAGCTCGCTGAAGCGGGTGCCGAGCATGGCGTTCTCGACGGCGGTAAGGGCCTTGTTGGACACGTAGCGGTAGAGGGGCATGTTCCCCTTGCGGGCGCCGCCCGGGATCATCATGCGGCTTCCCAGGACGAGATCGGCCTCCCCCCGCTGGATGGGGGCGATGAGGTCGGGCAGGACGGCCGGGTCGTACTGGCCGTCAGGGTGGAGCATGACCACGATGCCGGCCCCGAGGCGCAACGCCTCCAGGTAGCAAGTCTTCTGGTTTCCGCCGTAGCCGACGTTGTGGGGCAGGCCGATCGTGCGGATAGGCAGCCGGGACGCGATCTCGAGGGTGTCGTCCCGGCTGCGGTCGTCGACCAGCAGGACCTCGTCGACCACGTCGCGGGAGATGCCGGTGTAGGTCGCGGCCAGCGTGCGGGCCGCGTTGTACGCGGGCATCACCACCAGGACGAGTCGGGACGCGTGGGGGGTAGGCGTCGGGTCGGCCATCGCCGACCATCTTTGTCGCGATCGCTCACACGCGGGCGTGGAGCCGCCTCCGCAGTTCCCGCTGCGAGTTGGCGGCCAGCCGCATCACCCGCCCCCGGTAGCGTGGGCCCCCCCGAATCAGCCGGCAGGCGACGGCGATCCACGAGCACACCGCTCGTTCTACGACCCACATCGGGGCGAACGGCACGCACGCCGCCGGGAAGAAGCGGCGGCCGCCGGCCCGGCGCCGCCCCCGCTCGGCTGCCAGCACCGGGAGAACCACCAAGGCGGTGGCCACGGTGCCCGGGTGGCGACGGGCAATTGTGGAGACCACGAGGGGGAGCACGGCCAGGGAGGCGACCAGGCGGGGCGGCTGGGCGAAGTCGTCGAAGGCCTCCCGCACCCGCTGGGACCGGAACTGGCGGAATGTCGGCGGGAGGCGGCGCACGTAGAGGTCGAGCGGGCTCTCGACGGTGCCGCCCACGGCCCGTACGGTGCGGATCAGCTCGAGGTTCTCGAACATGGCGTCGCCGTCGTAGCCGCCGGCGTCGACCAGCGTTGATCGACGCACGGCCAGCGTTCCCGGATAGTCGGCGCCGAAGGCCCGGTTGAGGAGGATCCGGGCGCTGTCCCAACGGGCGTGCCAGGGGAGCGGTACGTAGTAGTTCTGGGGCCGGACCACGTCGGCCTCGCCGAGGAGCGAGGCGGCCCGGGCCAGCTCGGCGGCGTCCCAGCGCACGTCCTCGTCGGCGATCACCACCGCTTCGTTGCGGGCCAGATCGAGCCCGGTGAGCACCCCGTCGACCTTGCCGTTGGCGAAGGAGTAACGGGGGTGCGGGGGCAGGTGACGCACGCTCCCCGCCTCGCCGAAGGCTGCGGCATGGGCGTCGAAGGCGGGCGGCGGCGACCCGTCGACGACCACGACGTCGTCGACCACGGTTGCGAGCCGTCGCACGTAGCCCCCCAATTCGGCCACGTCCTCGTCCTCGACCGTGTCGTGGCGGAGGGGGAGGACGTAGGAGACGGCGAGCGGCGCTAGCCGAGCAGCGAGGTTCGACCGCTGGACCACGACTCGAGCAGGTGGGTAGTGAGGCGACCCTCGACAGCCGAGAGGGCCCCCGCCCCGAACAGGATGTCGGCGGCCAGATCGGGCTGCTGCCGGGCCAGCCCGCCGGCCAGGGCGGTGGCGGCCACGGTGGCGTGGCGGATGTCGGCCTCGACGTGCACGTCGTAGAAGCGGCGCACGGCCGGACCGAAGCCGAGGCGGGCCATGGCCCGGCTGTAGCGGCCCATGGGCTCGACGGAGGTCATCTCGAAGGCGGCCAGGTGGCCGACGAGGGCGCCGCGGAGGCGCCGGTGCAGCCCGAGCATGCTCACCAGGTTGACGGTGGCCAGCGTGATCCCGGGCAGCCGATCGAGGTACGCCCCGTAGGTGGTGTCGAGGCCGAGCCCGGCCATGGTGACGGCAAACAGCTCGGCGTGGCTCTCGCCGGGCATGCCTTCCCCGTACTCGTCGGCCTGGATCTCGACGATGGCCGACTTCGGGCCGCCCCAAAGGCGGGGGAGCGCCCAGGTGTGGGGGTCGGCCTCCTTGAGCTGGTAGGCCGACCGATGGATGGCGAACTGGCGGAACTGGTCGAGCGTGCCCCGATCGGCCATGTATTGGGAAAGCGACGGCCCGTTCCCGTCGAGCAGCTCGTCCAGGCGGACGTCGACCGTCGCCGGGTCGACCGGGCCGACCGGCCCCGCTTCCTCGCGCAGGGCCGCCTCGAAGGTCGATTCGAGGTCGCGGCGCAGGGCGAGGAGGCTCGGCTCCCACTCCCAGCGGTCGTCGACACCGGCGAACCCCCGGTAGTGGAGCTCGTAGCAGACGTAGAGGGCGAGGTGCAGATCGTCCCCGGTGAGCGGATCGTCCTCGGGAAGGCTGCGTGGGGCGAGCGGGCGGACGGGCCCTCGGATCCGGTCGAGGAGGGCGGCGCTGAGCGGGCCGCGTGGCTCGGGAAGGGTTGGACCGCCGTCGCCGGTGGCCGGTGTAGCCGGAACGCCAGGTCGCGGGCGACCGCTTGCCGGAGCCCTGGCGGAGATCTGTGAGGTTGCGGTCACGGGCCGGTTACTTCCCGCTCCAGCCGGTGTGCAACCGCGTGGGGCGGTGGCCAGGCAGGATGGCGGCATGCGACGACGGCCGGCCGCCCTCTTCGCCGTCCTGTTGGTGACGGCGGCGTGCAGCCGCAATGAGGAGCGGACGGTATCGCTGGTCATCGAGGTGACCGAGCCGTCGCCTGGGCGGGTGGTCCTCGAGGCGCCGGCGCAGACGCCTGCCGGCGTGGTCGCCGTCACGCTGCGCAACTCGGCGAGCGCCAGCCACGACGTCCAACTCGTCCGGGTCGAGGGCGAGCGGTCGGTCGAGGAGGTCGTCGACCTGGTCTCCAGCGACGGGGCGCCGATCCCGCCGTGGTTTCACCCCGAAGGGGGCGTCACCAGCGTTCCGCCCGGGGCGTCGCACTCGGCCACCCGCCGGCTGCTGCCGGGCAGCTACTACATCGTCGACACCGGCACCGACGCGGCCGGTATCCCATTCGCGCAGGTGGGAGGGGTGCGGCCGCTGACAGTCGAGGACGAGGACACCGGCGCTTCCCCTGCGCTTCCGGAGGCGGATGTCACCGTCAGCGCCACCGAGCACTCCTTCGGTCTCCCGCCCGAATTGGACGCCGGGAGCCCGCTCGTGCGCTTCGACAACCGCGGCATCGAGCCCCACATGGTGGTGGCCGCGCCCCTGCTGCCCGGGCGGACGTTGGACGATGTCAGGAGGTCGCTCGCCTCCGTCGGCGATCCTCCCCCCGCCCTCGACGTGACCAGGGCGACCGGCACCCAGATCGTCGACGGAGGAACGTCGATCCTGACGAAGATGACCTTCTCCGCCGGCGTCTACGTCTTCGTCTGCTTCGTGAACGACCGGGCCGGGGGCCCGCCTCACCACGCCGTGGGCATGCTCCAGGAACTGCGGGTGCGGTAGGGCGGCTACTCGGCGTCGTCGAGGTAGCCGGGGCTGCGGTCGTAGGTGAGGCCGCCAGGCTCCTCCTCGATGCGCATGGCTGCCTCCTCGGAGGGGAGGGTGTACTCCCGGTCGAGGTCGACCTCACCGATGGCGTCGGGCTCGTTGTCAGTGAGCCCGTCGTCGGAGCCGGGCTCGAGGACGCTCACGCCGCCCCCGTCGTCGTCGTCCAAGCCTCGTTCCCACGCCTCGGGCTGCTCCCGGCGGGCCCGCATGGCCACCGACTCGCCCACGGCCTCCTCCCGAGCCGTCGTTCCCCAGTCCTCCACGCCCTGGGGGATGTCGAGCGGCGGCGACTCCTCCTCGGCCTCCCACCCCTCGGGCACATTGCGGGGCTGTTCGCTCGTGGCGGGAATGCCCGGCTCGATCTCGTCGGGGGCGGGGCGGGTCGTCTGCTGCGGCTGCTCGCTCATCCCCGGCGTTCTTCCCGGCCCCGGTCACCGACAACCGTATTGTGCGACGGGCACCCGGGTCCGCCGGACCACGCCCGCCGCTGTCGGCGGGCCCGACCCCGCTGACGCGTCTGACCAGCGCGACTCAGAAGGCCAGCACGGCGGCGGTGAGCGGCTCGTAGGCCGGCGCCGCCAGCCCGTCGTCGACCACCAGCACGCCATCGCTGCGGCCCCGCCACTGGGCGAGGGGAAGGGCGGGATCGTTCACGTCGGCGATCGAGACGGTGGGGATGCCCGCTTCGATGGCCGCGCCCGCGTAGCCGTGGTCGCCCACGACGCCGTCGACGCCGGCCGGTCCGCCGATGGCCTCCAACATGGCCTCCATGTAGTCGGGGCGATGGCTGTGGAGGAGGTTGCCGTGCACGATCAGGCTGCCCACGCCGTCGAAGTAGCGCACCGACCCCGACCGCCCGTCGGGGAGCGAGAAGCGGTCCCGGGCCGCATCGAGCGGCCGGAGAACCTCGCAGCCGGCTTCGGCCAGGGCCCTCGCGATGGCGGCGTAGTGGGGGAGGAGGGCGAAGGCATGGCCGGTGCCGAGCAGCACCCGTCCCCGCGAACAGGCGACCTCGGCCAGGATGCGTCGTTGCCGTTCGACGGCGCCGGCGGCCACCGCAGGATCGACCCACGGCAACGCCGAAGGGTCCTCGGCTCCGGTCTCGAGGTCGACCCCGCAGTCGAACAGAGCCGCGATCACGTCGTCGACCGTGGCTCGGCGCCAGTCGGAGAGGCCGAACGTGCAGTCCGGGTCACCGGCGACCAGCCGGTGGGCGTTCTCCACGCACGCGCCGACGGGCGTGGCCACCCGGCCGGCCAGGCCGCTGGTGGCCAGATGCTCCTCCAGGCTCACGAGAGCAGGCTGAGCCCGATCAGCAGGACGACGATCCACCCCAGGATCCACAGGGCGGCGACGACGATCACCCCGATGAGGCAGCCCTGGGGGAGGGCATCGATCCGTTCCCGGACGCTGCCCCCGCGACTCTCCGCCCACGTCCCACTGCTGCGGGTCGCGACCCGGCCACCGCCGCCGCCGTAGCTACCGCTGGGATCGGCGTCGGGGACGTTGAAGGCATTCACGCCGCGAAGCAGGGCCCACAGCCCGAGCCCGACGGCGATCCCCACGAGGGGGATCAGCAGCGCGACGAGCACTGGCGGTTGTTCAAAGGCGACCGCGGCGTAGTGGGCGTGGGGACGGTGGGCACGGTGAACCGGGTCGTCGGCGGGGCCCGGTAGATGCTGGTCGGCGAAGGCGCCCGTGTGGTGGGGGTGGTGCGGGGGCCGGTCGGTAGCACGTAGACGGACGTCGGCGTGCTGACCGTGGGTTCCTGGACCGTCGGGGGCGGGGCCACGGGCACGGCCGGGATCGTGGCGACGGTGGTGGGCGGCGTCGGCTTGGTGAAGTTGGTCAGCTTGAGCTCGGGGGCGGCCGCCTCCATGTACGCCTTCCACGTCGGTGCCGCGATCGTGCCGCCGTAGACCCGGGCGTGGCCCTTGATGTTCACCAGCGACTTCCGGGAGTCGGCGTAGCCCATCCACACCGCGGTCGACAGCTCGGGGGTGTAGCCGACGAACCAGGCGTCGCCGTAGTCCTCGCTGGTGCCGGTCTTGCCGGCGGTGCCCTCGGGACGGTCGATGTCGGCGGCGGTGCCCGTGCCGTAGGCGATGGTGCCGCTCAGCACGTCGTTGATGGTGTCGGCCACCGCTTCGGGGAGGACCCGCTTGGCCTTGCGGGACTTGACTTCCTCCAACACCTTGCCGTTGCCGTCCTCCACCCGGATCAGGGGCGACGGCGCCATGAGCTGGCCCCGATTGGCGAAGGCGCTGAAGGCGGCCGCCATGTCGAGAGGTGACGTCTCGGCCGCACCCAGGGTGAGGCTCGGGCCGTACATCTCGCCGTTGGGCAGCTTGCCTTCGGGGTCCACCATGGTCAGGCCCAGGCGGTGCGCCATCTCGGCGGTGTCCTTGATCCCCACGTCCTCGATGAGCTGGGCGTAGACGGTGTTGACCGAAT
>DASUXN010000085.1:0-3880 GCA_036377875.1 Acidimicrobiales bacterium | reverse complement strand
CCACACGTCCGACATCTGCGCCATCCACATCGAGCGCACCGACGGCGGCCCGATGATCATCCCCGGCCTGGGCGACACCCCCCTCCCCGGCCTCGACGTCGTCGTCAGCCGCCAGGGGCTGGACATCGGCCCGGGTCCCCTGCCGGTCGACGAGCAGGTGGCCGGCGCCCTCGCCACCGCCCTCCTGCTGACCATCGGCATGAAGCTGGCCAAGGCGGGCGAGCCCGCCGGTTAACGGTAAGCGGCCGGCCTCGCCACACTGGACGGATGGCTGGACGCACGGTGGAGGTCCCCGTGGAACTGCTGACGCGGCGACCCCGGTTCGGGAAGGTGATGGCGGGCGCCCTCGTTGTCGCGGCGCTGCTGGTCGGAGCGGGCCGGCTCGGATTCGACCTGTGGCCGGGACTGCCCGACCCCTTCGCCACCGAGACCGTCGACCGCAGCCAGCCGCCGCTGCTCCAGTCCCTCCAGGACGTAAGCCGCTACCAGGCCGCCACCGCCAACTTCCAGGTCATCGTGGACAGCGAGAAGGACGCCAAGTTCATGCCCTCCGTCCTCCGGGGCGAGCGGACGGTGTACGTGGCGGCCGGGTCGGTGGACGCCACCGTCGACTTCTCCACCCTCGACGAGCGGTCGATCCAGGTCAGCCCGGACGGGCACGCCGTCACCGTCTCCCTTCCTGCGCCGACGCTCTCCGAGCCCCGCATCGACCCCGAGGCGAGCCGGGTCGTAAGCCGTGAGCGCGGCCTCCTCGACCGGCTGGGCTCGGTCTTCTCCGACTCGCCCACCAGCGAGCGCCCCTACCAGCTGGCCGCCGACAGCAAGCTCAAGGCCGCCGCCGCGGCCAGCGACCTGCGAGCGCGGGCCGAGACCAACACCCGCACCATGCTGCAGAACCTGCTGCGGGCCCTGGGCTACGACCAGGTGACGGTCACCTTCGCCGCCGACCCGGTCTGAGCCCGCCCGGAGCTAGCTGCCGCCGGTCTACAGGATGAAGGGCCGCACCAGCGGTGAGCCCTTGTCGTTGACCCACACGTCGAGCACCGTGAACTGCTCGGGGTTGGTCACACCCGTCACGAAGGCGTGGTTGGTCACGAGGACCGAGCCCTTGCCGTCGAAGGCCAGGTTGGCGGGCGAGTCGTAGGGGAAGATCGGGTTGCCCTGGTTCTCGAGGCGGGCGACCTCGGCGCCGCTGGGGGAGAGGATCGAGATGGCCGAGGCGAACGGGGTGGCGATCGCCACGTAGAGCCGCCCGGACTGCCCGAAAGCGATGCCGTCGGGCGCGTCGCCTCCCGTGTACTCGTGGAACACGGCCAGCTGGCCGGCCGTCGGCTTCGCCACCAGCGGGAGCGAGTAGACGAACGCCCGGTTCTCGAGATCGGCGGTGACGGTGAAGAAGACCCGGGTGCGCTCGGGGTTGAGCCGGATCCCGTTTACGCCGATGAACGTCGACGCCAGCCGCACGTCCTGGAACCAGATCTGCGGCACGCCCCCGCCCCTCGGCACCCGCCAGATCGTGGCCTGGGTCGAGTCGGTCACGTAGAGGTTGCCGGCGGGGTCGAAGGCGAGGTCGTTGGGGAGGGGCGGCGCGTCGAACGGCGTGGGGGAGCACGGCGTGCCGGGGGCCACGTTGGCGCAGGCGGGAAGGTCGGGGAACGGGGCCGAGTAGCGCTCCTGGTTGCCGTTGACCGTGATCCGCACGACCCCCAGCTGGGTGTTGAGGACGTACACCCGCCCGAGAGCGTCGAGGGCGAGGCTGGAGTTGGCGTGCTCCTGGGCGAGGTTCTCGCCCTGGATGTCGAACGTGCGCAGAAGGATGCCGGTGGAGGCGTGATACATCAGCACCTTCGAGGCGCCCTGGCCGGCGGTGCCGAACGTCGCCGGGCCGGACACGAACAACAGGCTGCCCGAGACGGCGATCCCCTCCGGGAACCCCGGCGGGGTCGGCACCCGGGCCAGCACGCGCGCATCGCCGAAGGGCCGGGTCTGGGCCCCCGCCGCGCTCCCGCCCGCCAGCGTGACCAGCACCAGAATGGCCACCAGCACTCTGCGCCCGATGCGCCTGTCCGCCCGCAGATCCGCCATCTCGCCCTCCCCGTCCGCCGATCCGTCCGGCCCGCATTCTCCCATGCGCCCTCGCGCCGCGCCGGGCTGGCCTACGATCGCCGCAGAGATGCGGCCCCCCACAGAGATGAGACGTCCACCTGCGGGTAGGCGCCGGTCGGGCCGGATGGCGATCGGCCTGATAATCGCCGCTCTGTCGATCCTGCTGACGTCGGCGCGGGGGATGGCCGGGCTCTACACCGACTACCTCTGGTTCGACTCGCTCCAGTCCACGAGCGTGTGGACGGGCGTCCTGTACTCCAAGGTCGGCCTGGCCGTCCTGTTCATGCTGATCTTCTTCGTGCTGATGCTGGCCAACCTGGTGATGGCCCAGCGTCTGGCCCCGCAGTTCCGCCCGCCCGGCCGCGAGGAGGACGCCCTTCGTGAGATCCACGCCGTTCTCGAGCGCCGCCCGGGGCTGGTGCGGGTCGGGCTGTCCGCCTTCCTCGCCCTGCTGTTCGGGGCCGGGGTGGCCAGCCGGTGGAACGAGTGGATCCTGTTCCGCAACCGGGTCGACTTCGGCGTGCAGGACCCTCAGTTCGACACCGACGTGGGCTTCTACGTCTTCGAGCTGCCGTTCCTGAGCTTCCTCACCAACTGGCTGTTCGCCGCCCTCCTCGTCGTCCTTATCGTCACCACCGCGAGCCACTACCTCAACGGCGGCATCCGGCTGCAGTCTCCCGGCCCGAGCGTGACCCCGGCGGTGAAGACCCACCTGTCCGTGCTGCTCGCCCTGCTCGCCCTGGTCAAGGGGGCGAACTACTACCTCGACCGCTTCGAGCTGGTCTTCTCCTCCCGCGGCGCGGTGCAGGGAGCCACGTTCACCGACGTCAACGCCCAGCTGCCCGCCCTCAACCTGCTGATCTTCATCTCCGCCCTGGCCGCCGTGCTCTTCATCATCAACATCCGCCAGCGCGGCTGGGTCCTGCCCATCATCGCCGTCGGCCTCTGGGGGCTGGTGGCGGTGGCCGCCGGCTCGGCCTATCCGGCCTTCGTCCAGCGGTTCCGTGTCGAGCCGGCCGAGTCGACCCGTGAGGTGCCGTTCATCGCGCGGAACATCGAGGCCACGCGCTCGGCCATGGGCCTCGACGACGTCGAGGTGCGCCAGTTCGACTACAACGAGGCGCTCAACGCCCAGGACCTGACCCGCAACGCCGAGACGGTGCGCAACATCCGCCTGTGGGACCCCGCGGTGCTCACCCGCACCTACCAGCGCCTCCAGGAGGTGCGCACCTTCTACCGCTTCACCGACGTGGACGTGGACCGCTACGAGATCGGCAACGAGACCACCCAGATCCTGCTGTCGGCCCGGGAGCTCAATCCCGACAGCCTCCCCTCCGACACCTGGGAGAACCGCCACCTGGCCTTCACCCACGGCTACGGGGCGGTGCTGTCGCCCGCCAACTCGGTCACGTCCGACGGCCAGCCCGACTTCCTCGTGCGCAACATCCCTCCCCAGGGCCAGCCCGCCATCACCCAGCCCCGGCTGTACCACGGGGAGGCCATCGGCGGCTTCAGCATCGTCAACACCGACCGCGACGAGATCGACTTCGTGCGCGACGACGGCAGCGCGGTGACCAACCGCTACGACGGCGACGGGGGGATCGGGATCGGGTCGCTGCTGCGGCGGGTGGCCTTCGCCCTCCGCTTCGGCGACATCAACCCGTTGATCTCCGGGTTCATGACCGACGAGTCGCGCATCCTCTACATCCGCGACGTCAGGGAGCGGGCCCGTACCATCGCCCCCTTCCTCTCCTACGACAACGACCCCTACCCG
>DASUXN010000084.1:0-17862 GCA_036377875.1 Acidimicrobiales bacterium | reverse complement strand
GCCGCTGCTCGTCACCCGCACGTTCACCAGCGCCCTCGCGCTGCGGCCGTGCGAGGAGGCGTTCTCCGTTCTGGCCGAGGCCGGCCTCGACATCGAGCAGTCTCTGATCGCATTCCGCACGATCGTCGCCTACATACTCGGCTTCGTGATGATGGAGTCGGCCGGCTTCCTCGGCGGCGTCGGCGAGGACCGTCCGCCCGCCGAGCTGCTGGAACTGGGCCTGCCCCGCCTGGCCGAGGTGACGTCACACCTCGCGTCACGGGACATCGACGCCGACTTCGACAAGGGCCTACGGGCCATCGAGCAAGGCACCGTCGCCGTCCTGCTCCGGGGCCGCCGCCGCCCTTGAGCGGTCGTCTCGGCAGAACAGCCCGCTTGCCGCCTACGGTGCGAACTGACCCAAGGAGGGGACCATGAAGTTCGTCCAGATCGTGGAGTTCCAGACCAGCAAGATCGACGAGATGCGTGAGCGCGGCCGGCAGTACGAACAGGAGACGGGTGGCGGCGGAAGCCGGGCCATGGTGTGTGCCGACCGGGACAACCCGGGCCACTATTGCATCATCGCCCAGTTCGACTCCTATGAAGAGGCGATGAAGAACTCCGAGGCGCCCGAAACCCAGGCCCTTGCGGCCGACATGGCCGCCCTCGCCGACGGCCCCCCGACCTTCCGCAACCTCGACCTCATGGAGGAGCTCGGGGGCTAGTTCGCGCGCCCGGGCCGGTAAAGTCGCGGCACGGAGCGTGCGGATCGCCTTCGTCGCGCCTCCGCGCCGCCCCCGTAGCTCAGAGGATAGAGCGTCGGTTTCCTAAACCGTGCGTCGGAGGTTCGAATCCTCCCGGGGGCGCTCAATCAGACCTACAAGGAATCCGGCTGTGCTTTGCCTAGGGCCGGCCGACCATTCTCTGCAGGAGAGCAGCAAGCTCGTCGACACTCTGATGGCCGGCCGCCACTCCGAGGACGAGCTCGTAGACGTCGTCGTTGGAGGTACCGGTGACGGCTACGCCGTTCACCTCGGAGAACACGGCCGTGGCGAGCCATCCCAACCTCTTGTTGCCGTCCACCAGTGGATGATCCTTCACGATCGACTGCAGCAGCGCAGCGGCTTTGGACCAGACGTCCGCATAGGCGTCGCTGCCGAATACCGTCGTCCGCGGCCGGGCGGCAGCTGACCCGAGCAGACCGAGGTCACGAACTGGCGGCGGATCGCCGAGGAGCATCGTCGCCAGGAGCACCAGGTCCTCTGTGTCGAGGTACTCGCATCCCTCCGTCAGCGGCGGAGCCGGTCGAGCGCGTCGGCGTGGGCCTCCATCACCCGCATCGCCGCACTCACGACCCGGTCGCGATGCTGGCCGTGCGCGATGTAGTCCCGCACCGCCCGCCGGGCGGCCTCCTGCATTGAGATGCCCTCCGCCTTCGCTCGCTCCCGCAGCCGGGCGAGCTCGTCGTCAGTGAGCCGAAGTGTCATTGCCACGCACGATGGTATCAATTCGATACCGCACACGGGTGTTGCATAGGACGGAACTGAGCCGGGCGGCATGTCGGGCCACGGTTCGATTTCGACGAGATGCCGCCGTGGGTCCCGGACGGGCGGCTCCCGCATGCCCGGTCAGTCTCTGGACGGACTGCCGGCGGCGATACGAGAGAGAACGAAATCGCGAGTCTGAGGGTCCTGAAAGTAGATAGCGCAGCCCTGCAGCCCACGCGTGAGCAGAACCCGGTAGGTCTGCTTGACGAGGGTCGTGAAACGGGCGGGGTCGCGCTCGCGGCGTACGACGCTGTCCCTGGAATACTCCGGCTGACCCACCCAACCCGTGCGGGGCCTGTAGACGAGGTCACGGCCCCAGATGACGCCCGCCCAGTCGTACTCGAAGCCTTGGGCGGTGTAGACGCAACCCACCTGTTCGATGCCTCCCGGGTCGCTGGCCCAGTAGTTCGACTTTGGGATTCCCGCGGCGAGCCTGCCTGCCTCGGGCTTGGCGTTCCATGGCATGCGCCAGTCGCCGACGACGACGTCGTCCACCAGTGTGCCGTCGGGAAGGGGGTTGGACCATGGCCAGCAAAACCCGGCGCTGAGGCGGGCGGTGTGGCCTTCAGCGGCGCGGGACCGGATGAGGGCCTCGAGCTCGTTCGGCGAGTCGACAACGTCGAAGACGAATGGGTCGTCGTCGTCCCACAGCACCTGGGTGGTGCGCCGCAGGTCGAGGGTGGTGTCCACCCAGCGGACGTACCGGTCGGAACCGTTGCAGCGGAACTGGGCCTCCAACTCTTCCGTCTCGACCAGATCGCAGCCGAGTGCGGTAGCGGTCGATCGAATCAACTCGCTGCTCCCCACTTCGCCCGGCCGGACGACCTGTATGTCGTCGATGAAGAACACCGACGTCTTCGCAGCGCGTATGAGCTCTTCGATCTGAGCCCGGTTCGGCCGACGGTCCGCGGGCGTGAACCGGTTGGCGCTGGACGCCCGGATTCTGTGGGCTTCGTCGAGCACAAGGACATCGAGCTGTCCGGGCTCTGCGTTGCCATAGCTGTTGAAATAGCCGAACTGGGCTGCGGCGCGGGTCCCGACCGTTCGCCTGAGGTTCTCGGTGAACGCCTTCGAACCCGTGGCGTGATGGGTCACGTAGCCCTGCGCACTCAACTCGGCGACGAGGTTGACGGCCAATACCGACTTGCCCGTGCCAGGGCCACCCTTGACCAGGAAGACGGTCGGTGTGGAGCCGAGCTGGCGGGCGCGCACCCTGGCCAGGATCTTGTTGAAAACGACCTGCTGCTCGTCGAGCAGGACGTACGCAGGTTCGTGCCGGATGACTCGAGCGGTGTGGTCGAGAAGCCGCTTGTGGGGCCGATAACCACCGGTGAGGACGTGGTCCAGGATCGGTCCTCCCTGACCTGAGCCGACGTTGGGGTCGAGTAAGCCGGCGAGACCGTCGACCTGGTCGCCGGCGAAGAGCGGGTTGGCGGCGAGCAGATGGCCGTGACGCTGGTCGAAGAGCTCGGCGGACTCGGCAAAGACGAGGTTGTGCAGGTAGCTGCACGCCTGCAGGCCCACCAACGCACTCGAGAACACGGTGTGGACGTCGAGCAGGTAGCGCTGGTAGTTGCCAACCTGCTTAGAGGGATGAAGCTGGTCGCGCAGCCGCCCTCCGACGAAGGTGACGACGCAGTCGTCCACGTACGACCGCTCCGTCTCCTCCCACTGCTTGAGCTCGACGATCACGGCGTTAGCGCGTTGCTCGTGGTCCTGCCCCGTGACCATGCAGTCGAGGCGCTTCGAGCTCAGCGGTAGCTGCCACTCAAGCACGACCCCGTGATCGGTGAACCCGCCCAACTGGAGCGCCGACGACATGGCTCGCAACGAGTTCTGCCACGAGCGCACCTCGCTCTGCGGCGCCTGGTACTGGAACTGCTGCTCGAACGTCTGCTGGAGTTTCGCAGTGATCCGGTTCTGAACCGTGTCGGAAATGAACTCCACGCTCATGCCGTGATACAGCTGCATTCATCGACGATACGTCCGACGCGCCCACGGCCGCCGTGTTCCGATTGGCCCTTAAGTCCGGCTGCTGGGTGGACCACCGCGCTGAGTTCACTCGCTCTCGTCAGGCCAAGTGATGTCGGCGACGAGCTCCGCAGAGTTGATCCCGAGAACGGCGCTCGCTGGACTTCTCTCGAAGGGTGCCTGCGACGACCGTCGCCAGAGGTGAGCGATCGGGCGGGTTGGATCGGCGACGAGAATTTCCTCGACGCCGTGGGCGGCATAGAAGCCGAGTTTCTCCAAGGTCTCGTCGTCAGGCGAAAGAATCTCGACGACAACGGCGACCGACGGGACCCACGTGCCCTTGGGCTGACCACGGTGGTAACCACGATCGGGTACGCGGTAGTCGCCCGGGCGTCCGAGGTTGAAGGGCTCGGTGCCCGTTAGTCCCGCAGCCTGGGCGTAAGGGTGGAGAAGCACCGCGAGGACGTTGTCCAGAAACGCATGCGCTGCGCTGGGTGCGGGTGCGACATGGTAGGAGCCCTCCCACATCTCGTCGAAGAGGTCGATCCCGAGCGCGTGCCGGCGCTCGATCAGCGCCTGCAGCTCGGCCGGCGGAGGCCAGAGGACGACCGTCTTCATCAGTCGGAAGCGTTCGCCTTGATCTGGACGGCGTAGCGTTTCCGGCACGGCCTCCCGTGGTTGGCGAGCGGCGACCGTGAATCGGGTTCCCGGGCGGCTGTCCTGCGGAACAATTGGTACGTGCCCACGACTCTCAACCCCAAGCTCGTCTCGTGGGCGAGCGACATCGAGCAGGAGACGGTGCGCCAGGCCGAGAAGACGGCGCGCCTGCCGATCGTCGACGGGCACGTGGCCCTCATGCCCGATGCGCATGTGGGGATCGGCGCCGTCGGCTCGGTGATCCCGACGAAGAACGCGGTGATCCCGTCGGCGGTCGGGGCTGACATCGGCTGCGGGATGATCGCGTCCGAGCTCGACGTGACCGAGGACCAGCTGCCCGACAACCTCGAGCCGCTGCTCGCCCGCATCGAGCGGGCCGTGCCCGCCGGGGTGGGGCGGGGCCATGCCCGCCCCCGTGGCCCGCACGCCGGAGTCGCCGGCAACCAGGCCGACAGGTGGCTCGCCGACCACCGGCCCGCAACCAACCTGTCCAGGGAGCAGGTCGAAAAGGCGGCCACCCAGTTCGGCACGCTCGGCTCGGGCAACCACTTCTTCGAGCTGTGCCTGGATGAGCGCGGGCGCGTGTGGGTCGTCCTCCACTCGGGCAGCCGCGGCATCGGCAACCAGCTGGCCCAGATGCACATCGCCAAGGCGCGGCGCCTGGCCAAGCACCTCCAGTTGGGCCTGGAGGATCCGGACCTCGCCTGGTTCGTGCAGGGCACGCCCGAGTTCGAGGCCTATGTGGCCGACATGCTGTGGTCGCAGGACTACGCCAGGGCCAACCGGAACGAGATGATGGACCGGGCCATGGCTGAGGTCCTGTGCTTTCTCGGCACGGGCCGTGAAGTCCGGCGCATCAACTGCCACCACAACTTCACCCAGCCCGAGGTCCACGACGGCAAGGAGCTGTGGGTCACCCGCAAGGGCGCCATCCGGGCCGACAAGGGCGACCTCGGCGTTATCCCGGGCTCGATGGGAACCCGCAGCTACATCGTGGAGGGCAAGGGCAACCCGGCCAGCTGGCTGTCGTGCTCGCACGGCGCGGGCCGCCGCCACAGCCGTACCCAGGCCCGCCGGCTGTTCACGTCCAAGGACCTGGCCACGGCCATGGAGGGGAAGGTGTGGCTCAAGGGCCGGGCCGATGCCCTGCTCGACGAGATCCCCGCCGCCTACAAGGACATCGACCAGGTCATGGCCGACCAGCAGGACCTGGTCGAGGTCCAACACACGCTGCACCAGGTCCTCAACTACAAGGGCACGTGACGCCGACGATCAGCCGGGACGACGTGCTGCGGTTCCGGTTCCGCCGGCACCAACTCGACCGGGCGCCCGACAGCGCCACCGACGCCGACCTGTTGGACTACGGCGTGCAGGACACCGGTCCGGATGGGGCGCCGTGGGCGCTGGCCTCGCGGGGGCTGCGGACCGATGGCTGGGACGACCTCTTTCTTGCCTGGACGCTGCGAGGCGCCCCCCACGCCTACCGGCGGGCCGACGTGGCCGCGGTCGCGGTGGCCACCGCCCCGTTCTCCGAGGCCGACGCGGCCAAGCGCATCTTCGACGCCTCCAAGCCGCTGAAGGAGGCGGGCATCCCGGTTCTCGACGCGCTCCGGCAGGTGGCCGACCACCTCCGGGAGATCGCGTCGAAGCCGATCGCCAAGGGCGACGCCTCGAGCCGGCTGAGCGAGCTGGTCGACAGGCCGCTGCTGCGGTTCTGCCGGGTGTGCGACGCCACCCACATCTTCGAGCAGACGTTCCGCCTTCCACCGCTCCAGGCCGGTCTGGAGCTCGAGCCGGGGACGTCACCCCCCGTGTTGCGGCGCATCCCCGGCCTGCGCCCGAACCGCTACCAGCGGCTGGGCGCACACGCCCAGGAGCGGTTCCATGTCGTGCGCAACTATCTCCGCTTCTACGGTCCGGCCCGCATGAAGGACGCCGCCGCCTATGTCGACACCACCAGCAAGGACGTCAAGGCCCAATGGCCCCAGGAGGCGGTCGAGGTGGAGGTCCCCGACGCCGGCCTGCCCGGACCGTGGTACGCCCTCGAGGTCGACGTGGAGGCTCTGGGCGGCGGTGGCACCGGCGCGGCTGGGGGCGACGGGCCGGTCGTCCGGCTGCTCGGACCGTTCGACCCGTACCTGCAACTTCGTGACCGCGAGCTGCTCGTGGGGGACGAGGCCCAGCGCAAGGACCTGTGGCGGACGCTGGGCCGTCCCGGAGGGATCGTGATCGACGGCGAGGTGGCGGGAACGTGGCGCCCACGAGCGTCGGGCCGCAAGCTCGGCCTGCTCGTCGACCCGTGGCGGCGCCTGTCCAAGAAGGAACGGGTCGCGCTCGGCGCCGAAAGCGAGCGGCTGGCCGCCCACCGTGGGGTGACCCTCGGCGACATCGCCGGCGTATAGCCAGCGGCTCCTCTGTCAGCCGGCGTCAAGCACAGGTCCAGTGAGCTTCAAGCGCGTCGTTCGACGATGCGGACGGAACGAGGACGGACCGTCCGACTCGATCGAACGCGAAGGAGACGAAATGAACGGGACCAAGCGCTTTTCCGCACGGGTGATCGCGATCGCAGCCGGAGCGGTAGTGGTGACGCTGGCCGTCCTCGGCTCGAGCGCAGCCATGGCCGGCCACGACGGCAACACGATCCACGCCTGTAGCAACTCGGCCAGCGGCAACGTCCGCATCGTCGGCGCGGCATCGGACTGCACCAAGAACGAGACCGCCCTCGAGTGGAACGAGCAGGGCCCCACCGGTCCCATGGGCCCGGCGGGTCCCACCGGCCCTCAGGGGATCACCGGTCCGCAGGGCCCCGCCGGTCCTGCCGGCCCGACCGGTCCCGCCGGCCAGGACGGCGCCCGCGGTCCTCAGGGACCCGCCGGCCCGGAGGGCGCGACCGGCCCTGCAGGCCCGGCCGGCGTCTCAGGCCTTCAGGTCATCAACATCTGGACGTTCGAGAAGGACAACATGACCGTCTACTGCCCGGCCGGCAAGCAGGCCATCGGCGGCGGCGTCGCCACCAAGGACGACGGCCACGAGATCCAGTACTCCCACCCGGTAATGAACGAGGGTCGCTCGGTGGCGTGGTACGGCGAGAGCTCCGACAAGGGCATCGTCGTGTGGGCGATCTGTGCGATCGCTTGAGGACTCGGTGACCCCGGAGGCCGGGCGAGTTGCTTCGCTCGCCCGGCCTTGACGGAGCGGCTTAGGTCAGATGCCTTGGAGCTGGCCCCGGATGGCACCCGGGCCGAACAGCGGCTGGCTGTGGAGGTTGATGTAGTACTGGCTCGGGTTGGCGGCGATGTTGTCGAGCAGGGCCTCGTTCTCCACGACCACGCACTGGTAGTGGACGCCCGACCCCTGCTGGGACGGGACCGAGAACGGCACCACCACCGGGCCGGGATCCGTCGGCGGGGCGAAGTGGATGTGGAGTCCGCTCAGGGTGCCGTCGACGTTCGCGTACTGAAGCGCGAGGCAGAGCGTGTTCGTCTCGTCGTCGATGGTGATGTAGGCCCGGCCGATGGCGTCGGGGTCACCGGGACCCGGCCGCTCCGCTGCTCCGGTGAGTGTTGCCACGATTCGCGCGTCGGCCGCGGCCGACGGGACGACCGTCGTGCCGACCACGACGGCCAGGGCCACAACCAGTACGCCAAATGCCCGCTTCATATAGTGCGCACCTCCTGAGTAGGGACGGGAGCTTACGCCCCACCTTCTTTACGGGGCGGACCGGCGATGGGTTCAATTCCGGCCGTCCGGGGGGTTAGCACCCCTGGTCAAGTGTGGTGCTCCCACGGTTTCTGCGAATTCCGGATGGGATCATCCTTCAATCGGGATGAAACGAACGTAAGTCGCGGGTTGACGTACAACAGCAGTTGGGGGAGGGAGGTCGAAATGAGGTCAGCCGTCCGTATGGGGGAGCGGTTGGACCGGGCCACGCCGGCGGCGGTGGTGTGGCTTTCCGACGATCGCGCCCGGGCCGCGGAGCTGACCGGCGCCAAGGCCGCCGCACTGGCCGTGGCCGCATCGGCCGAGCTTCCGGTCCTCCCCGGGTTCGTCCTGACGACCGGCTACCACCCGGCCGACGCGGCCCACCGGACGGAGCTGCGCCAGGCGTGGTCGCGGCTGTCTCACGGCGGGGAGTGCTCGGTGGTCGTCCGCTCGTCGTCGACGATCGAGGACAGCGACGCCACGTCGATGGCAGGCATGTTCACGTCCGTGCTCGATGTGCCCGGCTGGGAGGCGTTCCTGGCCGCGGTGGACACCGTGCTCGCCTCACGCAACGTCGTGCCGCTGATGGACGGCGGCGGCGAGGCGCCCATGGCCGTCCTCGTGCAGCCCTACCTGTCCGCCTCTTCGGGCGGGGTGATGTTCGGGCTCGATCCTGTGTCGGGCCGGAGCGATCGCCTGGTCGTTTCTGCCACCGAGCGTGGTCCCGCCGCCCTCGTGGGTGGCGAGGTCGACGGCAGCCGTTACGTGCTCAGCCGTCGCGGTCGCCTGATCGACGCGGATGGCCCGCCCCTGCTCGACCGCCGGCAGCGGCGCGAACTGGCCCGTATCGCCCGCACCGCCGAGCGGGTCTTCGGCGGCCCCCAGGACGTGGAATGGGCCTTCGACGGCGAGGGGACCCTCCGCCTGCTCCAGAGCCGGCCCGTGACCGCTCGCGGCGACGACCTGGGCAAGGGACCGGTGTTCGGGCCGGGCCCGGTGGCCGAGACCTTCCCCGAAGCCCTTTCGACCCTCGAGCAGGACCTGTGGGCCGACCCGCTGCGCGACGCCCTCCGTCACGCCCTCGAGCTGGCCGGAACGGCTCCTCATCGCAAGCTCGCCCACTCGCCGGTCGTCACCGCCGTCGGCGGGCGGTTGGCGGTCGACCTGGCCGTGATGCCCGACGGGTCGGGCCCTCGGTCGCTTGCCTCGCGCCTCGACCCCCGACCGTCGCTTCGCAAGCTCACCGCCGCCTGGCGGGTCGGCCGCCTGCGGGCCGCCCTCCCCCTGCTGGGCCGCGACCTGGTCACCCGGGCGGACGACGACCTTCTGGCCGTCGACGCCGTGGAAGCCATGTCGGACGCCCAGCTGGTCGACTTGCTCGACGCCGCCCGCCAGGCCCTGTCCGCCCTGCACGGCCACGAAGTGCTGATGGGTTGGTTGGTCGACGCCGAGTCGGCCAGCATCACCGCCGCTTCCGTCGCCATGCGCCTTCTGGCCGACGGTCGTCGGGAGGGGCTGAGCGACGAGGAGATCGTGGCGCGGGACCCGGGCGTCCTCGCCCTCCTCCCGCCCCGCATCAGCGGCCGCCACGAGCTGCCGCCCACCCCGGACACCCTGCCGGCCGCTCCTCGACTGACGTCGACATCCGAGGACGACCCCGCCCTCCTCCGGGAGGCGCTGCGCCTGCGGGCCCGCTGGGTGCAGGAACTGACCGCCCGCACCGCATGGGAGCTGGGCGAGCGCCTCGCCCGCGCCGGCCGCCTGGCCGATGCCGAGCAGATCGGTTGGCTGCACCTCGAGGAGCTGCGGTCCGCCGTCCACGCCGGGACCGTCCCCGACGACCTGGACGACCGCCGCCCCGTGCTGTCGGCCCCCCTCCCGTCCCGGTTCCGGGTCACCCCGTCCGGTGCGGTCGTGGCCGTGGTCGCCCGCCGCCGGCGCGGCGGCAAGGCGGCGGGCGCCCCTGGCGCCGGCGGTGGCCGGGGAGTCGGGCTGGTGCACGACGGGTCGGGCGTCCCAGCTCAGGGCGCGGTGCTCGTCGTCCGAACCCTCGATCCGGGCCTGGCCTCGGTCCTGCCCCGGCTGGGCGGGCTGGTGGCGGAGACGGGGAGCCCCCTGTCCCACCTCGCCATCCTGGCTCGTGAGGTCGGCGTGCCGACCGTCGTCGGCGTGACCGACGCCACGACGCGCTTTCCGGCAGGAGCGCTGGTCGTGGTGGACGGAACGACCGGCGAGGTCGCTCGCATCGACAAGGAAAGGGGTGCGGCATGATCGGCAGGCGCATGGCGCGGCTGTTCGCGGCGGTCGTCCTCCTCGCCTCGGGTACCTACTTCTTCGTCTACCTGTGGCGGTGGGAGTGGAACCGGGCCATGGTGGCCGGAATCCTGTTCCTCGCCGCCGAGATCGGCCTGGGCACGTCGACCGTCCTCGATCGCCTGCGGACGCGGGACGGGGCGGCCGGGCGCCGTCCGGTTCCTGCGGCGGCGGGAGTAGCGGCGAGCGGGCCAGACCCGGACGTCGTCGCCCGTCTGCGGGAGACGGCCCCGCCGCCCCGCACCTCGTTCGCCTGGCTGAAGCCGAAGAGCGACCAGATGGGCGTGTTCGTCCCCGTCCTCATGGGCATGGGCGTGGTCGCGTCCGCCCTGGCGTGGGTGATCGAGCGCCTGGCCCGGCGCACGGCCAACCCCGCCCTCGAGCGGCGGCTGGCGGCCCGCCTCTCCGTGCTGTCGTGGCCGGCCCGCGGGCTCAGCTCCACCGGCGCCGACCCCACGTCACTGTTGGCCCGTCCCACCCGGCGATGAAACGGGCGGTGCTGGTCGTCGTCCTCGTGGCGATGGCCGTGGCGGGCATCGACGTGCTGGCCGACCTCACCCAGGACCGGCCCGACCGGGTCCCGCGAGGGTCGCGCAGCGAGGTCGTGCTCGAGGTGAAGATACGGAGCGGGCTCGACCCCGCTCCCCTGGGGCGGGCGCAGGGCCTATGGGGTGCGTGCGAGCACACCGTCTACCAGCGGCTCGTCGAACCGGGCCTGGTCGAACTGGAGGCGGGGCGGTTCCTGGCCGTGACCGAGCCCGCTATCGGCGAGCACGCCTGGCGGAAGCTTCAGGGCTGCCTGGAGGACTTCACCCTTGACCGCCTGGTCGGCCATGTCGTGTCCAAGAAGGACGTGCTCCCGGCCTGAGCCGGGCGAACCGTGCCTACGGGCCTAAAGACCGATGCGGTGCCAGATGCGGCGGGGGGCGTCGAGAACCCGGCTGACGGCCCGTACGGCGACGTTGGGCCGGCCGATCTCGCCCCGCTGCATGTTGGCCACGAAGACGACCTGCTCGAGCGAGGGCGGGCCCACGGCCAGGTTGCGGCGGACCGCCCCCCGCCCGTTGAGCTCGCCGGTGGAGACGAGCCAGGCGCCGACCATGGTGCCGGTGCGGCCCACGCCCGCCCCACAGTGCACGAACACGTTTCCGCTCGACCGCTCGGTGGCCCGCAGGAAGGCCTGGACCTGCTCGGCCGAGGGCGTCTGGCCGTCCCGGATGGGAATGGAGACGACCTCGAGTCCGAGCGACCGGGCGTAGTCGAGGTCGGGCTCGATCCCCTCCTCGGCCCGGAGGTCGACGATCGTAGTCACGCCGGCGGCAGCCAGGCCTCGGTAACCCTCGGAGGACGGAGCCCCGCCCCGCCACAGCTTCCCGTCGACCGCCTCGAGGTGGTCGATCCCGGGGATCTCGCGGATCATCGCCTTGGTGGTGCTGCCCTGGGCCACCAGGGAGGCGCCCAGGATGGCGAGGTTGCCGAGCAGAAGAAACGCGGCGGAGACGGCGATGAACCGGACGACCGACCTCGTGGCGCGAGGTCGGGTCTTGGTCGCCTGGGGCTCCGGGGCGGTCTTGGACTCCAGTAAAACGTTCAGGGTCGTCCCTCCAGGCGGGGAACCTTGGTCGCTCGGTGCGGCCTTCGTCAAGATGGTCGGCGCGGGGATGGCAGGGATTTACCCAAATGATCGGGGTTCGCAAGCATTCCCGGTCAAATACGGCGGGATTCTGCCAACCATTGGTCGACGGGAGCCTTGTCGTCGGTCAGCACGGGCGCCCCTGCCGCCCACGCCCGCGCTTCCCCGTCGACCAGGACCCGCTCCTCGCCCCGACGGGTGGCCACCTGGTCGGCCAGCGCCTCGCCGTCGATCGACTCCCGGCTGGCCACCAGCACGAAGTTCCCGCCCCGGTCGCCCCGCACCAGCCCGGGCGGGGCGAGCACGGCCAGGTGGTCGAAGACCTCCCCGAGGGTGGCCAACTCGGCCTTGGCGAACCGCAGGGGCGGGTAGTCGATGACGTTCATGACGTAGATCCCGCCGGGCCGGAGGGCGTCGCGCACCGACTCGGCGAACTCGACCGTCGTCAGGTGCCAGGGGACGGCCAGCCCGCCGAAGGCATCGCCCAATGCGACGTCGTAGCTGGCCTCGGGCTGGTCCTTCATCGACAGCCGCCCGTCGCCGATGCGGGCAATCAGGTCGGGCCCGGTCCGCAGACCCAGCCGGTCCCGGGAGATATCGACCAGACCGGGATCGATCTCGAGGACCACGCTCCTGGTGCCGGGCCGGGTGGCCTGGAGGTAGCGGGGCATCGTCCACCCGCCGCCGCCCACGTGGACGGCGTCGAGAGGGCCGGCCGGGGCGGTGGCGTCGATGACGTCGGCGAAGACCTTGGTGTAGCGAAACTGCAGATGGGTCGGGTCGGCCAGGTCGACGTAGCTGTGGGACAAGGTGTCGAGAAGGAGCAGGCGCCCCGTGGGGCGCTGTGCGTCCACGACCACGCGCGCACAGTGATAGATGGTCTCGACCTGACAGGGATCGTCGGCCGCGGCCGTGAGGCCGGATGCCACCAGCCCGGCGGCGGTGGCCAGGGCGACGAGCGGGGCGGCCCGAGGGGAGCGCCCGAGGAGGGCCCACGTGGCGACGCCAGCGACGAGAAGGACCGCCCCGATCACGAAGATCGACGTGCTGGTGGGCGCCGCCTCGACCAGCACGAACCCGGCCAGGAAGGTGCCGGCGATGGCCCCGGCCGTGCCCAGCGCCGACAGCCGGCCGACGACCCGGCCGGTGGCGCCCAGGTCCCGCAGCTGGAGCTTGACCACCGTGGGGCTCACCGCGCTGAGCACGAGGGCAGGAGCGAAGAAGCCCACGATCGAGAGGAGCACGACCGACGGCTCGCGTCCCTCCTCGATGGACGACCCGAACAGGCGCACGAGGGGAACGGTGGCCAGTGACAGGGCCCCGCCCGCCGCCAGCAGAGGACCGAGCAGGGCGCGGGGGTTGAAGCGGTCGGCGGCCATGCCGCCCACCCATGTCCCCAACGAGATACCGGCCAGCACGGTGCCGATCACCGCCGTGTACGTCTCCAGGGTCACGCCCACGTAGGGCGCCAGCAGCCGCCCGGCCAGGATCTCCAGCACGAGCACGGCCCCGGACGTGAAGAACACGAGGGCGCCCGCCACCAACGGAGACATGGGCGCCCACGGTAGAATGCGGAAAGGTGCCGCCGGCCGTCGGCCCGCCGTGCCTCCCCCTGAGCCGCCTGCGTGGCCCGAACGCATCGAAGGTTTTCCATTGACTCTGCACGTCTCCAACCTCCGGATCGAGATCGGCGCGCGCGTCCTGCTCGACGACGCCACGTTCACGATCGGCGCCCACGAGAAGGTGGCTCTCGTCGGTCCCAACGGAGCGGGGAAGACCACTCTTCTGCGCACGCTGGCCGGGGACGTGGAGGCGGCCGACGGGGAGCTCCGCCTGCCCGAGCGGTACGGCTGGCTCCAGCAGGACACCACACCCCAGCCGGGCGTGGAGCATCTCCTGACTTTCGACCACCTTCTCGACGCCAGCCCCCTGGCCCAGCTGCGGGACGAGCTGACCGAGGCCCACGACGGCATGCACGACGCGGGCGCCGACCTCGACGCTCTCGACCGGGCCGTCCACCACTACGGCGAGCTCGAGGAACGGTTCCGTCTGGGCGGCGGCTACGAGCTCGAGTCGACGGCGGAGCGCATCGCCAACGGCCTCGGCCTGGAGGACGACGTCCTGCTCCAGAAGGTGGGATCGCTCTCGGGTGGCCAGCGTCGCCGGCTCGAGCTGGCCCGGCTACTTCTCGCCGGCGGCGACCTTCTCATCCTCGACGAACCCACCAACCACCTCGACGTCGAGGCCAAGTCGTTCGTGATGAGCTTCCTGCGCTCCACCGACAGCGCCGTCCTCGTCGTCAGCCACGACATCGAGCTCATGAACGAGTCGATCGACCGGGTGCTGGCTCTCGAGCAGGGGACGCTCCAGGTCTACCGGGGCACGTACTCGCAGTTCCTCAAGAAGCGGGCCGAGCGGGAGGAGGCCCTGGCCCGGGAGGCGACCAACGCCCAACGCGAGATCGCCCGCCTCGAGCGGACGGCCGACAAGTTCCGTCAGGGCAACGCCACCGCCGCCCGCAAGCGCAAGAACCTCGAGCAGCGCATCGGCCGCATCGTCGAGCGCCAGGCCCGTTCACTGCCGCCCGTCAAGCGGCGGCCGCTCAAGGTCCGCTTCCCCGAGCCGGTGCGGTCGGGCGACGTCGTCCTCACAGTGGAGGGGCTGAGCAAGCGCCTGGGCGACAACTCGGTGCTGCGCCGGGTCGGCTTCACGGTCGGCCGGGGCGAGGTGTTCATCGTGGTCGGGCCCAACGGCGCGGGGAAGACGACGCTCCTGCGCTGCATCACCGGCGTGTACGCCCACGACGCAGGCAGCGTCCGCTTCGGGACCAACGTGACCGTCGGCTACTACGCCCAGGAACATGAGGACATCCGCGAGGGCGCGTCCGTACTCGAAGTGATCCAGGAGGCGGCCACACCCGACCTCACGGTGGCCGAGCTGCGGGCCATCCTCGGCCACTTCGGCCTGAAAGGCGACGTTGCCTCCCAGGAGGCGTCCACCCTGTCCGGCGGCGAGAAGACGAAGCTGTCACTGGCCCGCCTGGTGGCGGGCAAGGCCAACCTGCTGCTCCTCGACGAGCCGACCAACAACCTCGACGTCGCCTCCCGCGAGGCCGTCCTAGCCGCCCTCCAGCACTTCAAAGGCACCATCGTGCTGGTCAGCCACGACCTCGAGTTCGTCACCCAGCTGGCGCCCGAGCACGCCGTCGTGCTGCCGTCGGGGCGCGGCCTGCCCTTCGACGAGCGCATGCTCGACCTCGTCCCCCAGCGGGAGCCGGCCACCATCGGGGCTTGAACCGGGCTTGCTTGGTCGCCGGTGCGGGATGGTAGGTCTATGTAATGACACGTTCACTGCTCTGGATCTCCGGCGCGTCGAACGGGATCGGTGCGGCCCTGGCCGCCACCGTGCCTTGGGAGGAGGCCCGGATCATCGGCATCAGCCGTTCCCGTCCCGCCGACGGCATCGAGCACCTCGAGGCCGACCTCGCCGACCCGTCGTCGTGGCCGGCAGTGGGGGAGTCCTTCCGGCGTGAACTGGAGGGTTTCCAGGGTGATCACGCCGTGTTCGTGCAGGCGGCGGGCACCATCGACCCCATAGGTTTCGCGGGCGAAGTCGACGACGAGGCCTACCGGACCAACGTCCTGATCAACAGCGCCGCCCCGCAGGTCCTGGGTCATCTTTTCCTGTCCGCCGCCCGGGAGGTGAAGGCCGACCGGGCCATGGTCATGCTCACGTCGGGCGCGGCCAGGACCGTGTACCCGGGCTGGGCGTCGTACGGGGCGGCCAAGGCAGCGACCGACCAGTGGGTGCGCGACGTCGGCGCCGAGCAGACCCGCCGGGGTGGGGTGCGGGTCGTCTCCATCGCCCCCGGCACGGTCGACACCGACATGCAGGCCTTCATCCGGAAGGCGTCGGAGGACGACTTCCCCAACCGCCAGAAGTTCGTCGACCTCCACGAGGACGGGAAGCTGACGCCGCCCGAAGAGGTCGCCCGCAACATCTGGTCGCTGGTCGAGGGCGACCTGGAGAACGGCAGCGTGCTCGACCTGCGGGAGCTGGCGAAGAAGTAGAGGCGGCCTGGCTAGGCGGTCACGGTGGCGGTCGTCTCGGCCGCACCACCGTCGCCCGTCGGCCCGGACCGGCCGCTTGTCGTCGCCGGCGTGGCCTCCGCTGCCGAGCCGGCCGAGCCGGTGTGGCCCGAGTTGGTCGAAGAGGACTGGGCGGTGGCGCCGCCCGAGTCGCCGGTCGTGGCCAGGGGGTCAACGTCGACTTCCGACGCTCCACCGCCGCCGCCGTGCGACTCGGCCACGGCCACTCCTGGGGCGGTGGTGAGGGTGGTGCTTCCGCCGATGGGCAGGATCAGGACGTGCAGGCCGGGGCCGCCTGCCGCCGAGGACGAGGCCGCCGCGCCGCCTGCGCCGCCATCGCCGCCGAGGCCGGCCACGTCCGAGTCGTTCGCCGCCTCCCCGGTCCCGCCCGAACCGGCGTCGGCGTAGGCGTCGCCCCCGCTGTTGGCGAAGGAGTCGGCGAGGGCGTCCGCTTCTGCGTCGCCCGACTGGCCTGAATCACCGGTCGGTCCGGCGGTGGCGGGGCCCGAGACGGCGCCCGCCACACCGAGGATCGACGCGCTGGTGGCGTTGGCGGTGGACGACGCTGCGCCGGTGGCCCCCGTGGCGCCGGTGTTGCCCGAGGTGGCCGAAGGCCTGGAGGTGGCGGTCGAGGTGGCGTCGCCCGTATCGCCCGAGTTGGTGGACGAGGCCTGGGCCGTGCTGTCGCCGGTGGAGCCGGTGGCGGCGGCGGGCCTGATGGCGACCGAGGAACTGCCGCCCGCACCACCGGTTGCGTCGGCCGTGCCCACGCTCGAGCCCGCGTTCAGGGTGGCCGACAGGGGATCGCCGCCGATGGCGATGACCACGCCCACCGCTGCGCCCCCGTCGCCCGACGCGGCGCCGGCCACCAGGCCGCCGCCACCGCCGCTGCCGCCCACCGAGTCGACCGTGCTGTCGTTGATCGCAGCCCCGCTGTCGCCCGACCGTCCCGTGGCCAGGCCCGAGCCACCCGAGTTGCCCACGGACACGGCCTCGCTCTCCGAGCCGGCGTCGCCGCTGTCGCCCGAGTCCCCGGACCCGCCCGAGCGGGCCGGGCCCGAGCTCGCGAGCGCAGCGCCGAGGATGCCGGCGTTGTCGGCAGTGGCGGTGGACGTGGCCGGACCGGTGGTCCCCGTGGTGCCGGTGTTCCCCGAGACGGCGGTGCCGCCGGCATCGGCCGACGACCAGGCGTCGCCCGTCTCGCCCGAGCCGCCGGCGTGGCCGAACCCACCGTTCGTCGCCGACGCCTGAGCCACGGTGGCGCCCGACGAGCCGGTGGTGGCGGTGGGCGTGATGGCGACCGTGGAATCGCCGCCCGCCCCGCCCGAGGAGTCGCCCACTGCAACCGACGACCCGCCGGTGGTGGTGATGGCCATGGGTCCGTCGAGGATGGCGACGACGAAGCCCGCTACCGGGCCGCCTGCGCCCGAGGCGCTGATGCTGGCGCCCGCCGTCCCGCCGTTGCCGCCCAGGCTGTCGACGTCGGTCGCGTTGATGGCGTCGCCCGTGTCGCCGGAGATGGCGTCGGCGTCGGCGGTCGCGCCGGTGGTGGCGGCCGAGTCGGCGATGCCGGCGGCGGTGGCGTCCCCCGAGTCGCCCGAGTCGCCGCTGCCCCCCGAAGTCGCGCCGCCGGCCGACGCGCCCGCCACTCCCAGGATCGAGGCGTTGGTCGCCTTGGCGGTCGACGTGGCCGGGCCCGTCGAACCCGTCGCGCCGGTCCGGCCGGACGTGGCCGACGGGTCGGTGGAGGAAGAGGAGGTGGCGTCGCCCGTGTCGCCCGTGTTGGTGGCCGAGGCCTGGGCCGAGGCGGGACCGGAGTTGCCGGAGACGGCGATGGGCGTGACGGTCGTGGTCGAGTCGCCCCCGTCGCCGCCGCCCGCCAGCGCGGTGCCGATCGAGCTGCCGCCGGTGGTGGTGACGGTGGCGGCGGGCGTGCCGATGATCACGTTGAAGCCGAGGGCGGCCCCGCCCG
>DASUXN010000083.1:0-3525 GCA_036377875.1 Acidimicrobiales bacterium | reverse complement strand
CTCGACACCAGCACGTTGTCCGGCTTCAGGTCGCGGTGCAGCACGCCGGCGGCGTGGGCGGCGGCCAGGGCGCCCGCCAGCTTGACGCCGATGGCGGCGACCTCGGCCGGCGGCAGCGGCCCGTCACGCTCGAGGCGGTCGGCCAGGCTGCCGGCCGCCAGGTAGTCCATCACCAGGTAGGCGTCGCCGTTCGGGGTGTACCCGGAGCCGTGGACGGCGACGATGTTGGGGTGGCCGGACAGCGACCCGATCGACCGGCACTCCCGCTCGAACTGCCGGTGAGCGTCCCGGTCGCCATCGGGCACGGAGAGCACCTTGACCGCCACCGTCCGGTCGAAGGCCTCCTGGCGGGCGCGGTAGACGACGCCGAACCCTCCCTTGCCGACCCGCGTGGCCCTGCCGATGCCCTCGATCCCGAGGTCCACGACCGCTCCAGCGCGACCCGGTCGTCGCCCGCCGGTGGCCATCCCCGCCCAGGGTAGTGGCTCCGACCCTTGTGGTAGCCCCTGCCCGCACCTACCCTGGCCTTGGCTCGGCTCGGCGAAGGAGGTACTCCATGCCCGCCATCAAGGTCACCTCGGAGCAGCTCGAGGCGGTGTCACGCCAGCTCGACAACGGCCGTGAGGACGTCTCCCAGCAGCTCGCTTCCATGGAGGCACAGGTCAAGGCGCTGGTCGACGCGGACTGGCAGGGGGCGGCCTCCGCCTCGTTCCGGGACATGTGGGACAAGTGGCACACCGGCGCCAACCAGGTGAAGGAGGCGCTGGCCGGGATCTCCCAGCTGTTGGCCGCCGCCGCCCGCACCTACCGGGAGACCGAGGACCAGCTCTCCAGCCAGATGCGAGGCTGACCGCCTCCAACGTCAGTGGAGGACCTCTATGTCGACGTCGACGCGCTGAGGGAGCTCTCCCGCCAGCTCGGCGAGGTCAAGACGGCGTTACAGCGGGCCAACCAGGGCATCGACCGCTCGGGCGCGGCGCTTGGCTCGGAGCGCCTGGCCGGCGCGGTGGACGACTTCGTCGACGGGTGGCGCGACGCCCGCGGCCACCTCGTCAAGGAGGTCGACGCCCTCCTGGGCCGGATCCGGACGGCCATCGAGACCTACCGTGAGCAGGAGGCCCAGCTCTCCAAAGCCGCCGGCGGCGAGGCCTAGGTGGCCACCCTCACGTGGGAGGCGCTGGGCGGCGACCCCGCTCCCGGCGACGCCGGTGCCGTCGACCGGCTGGCCGAGCGGTTCTCCTCCATCGCCGACGACGCGGCTGACGCCCGCCGCCGCCTCGACCGGTTCCGCCAGGGCGTCGACGACAGCATCTGGCGGGGCGAGTCGGCCCGGGCGTTCAAGGACGAGATCGGCAAGCTGCCGCCCCGGCTGGGCAAGCTCCACCAGTCCTATGCCACGGCCGCCGAGGGGATGGCTGCCTACGCCCGCTCGCTGCGCGCCCTCCAGGACGAGGCCCGCACCGCCCTGGCCCAGGCGCGCGGGGCCGAGCGCGACGCCGAAGCGCACGAGCGCAGCCGCGACCTGGTCCAGGCCGCCGACCCGGGCGGGCCCACCATCGTCCACGACGAGGCGATCGCCGCCGCCCGGGCCCGCCTGGCGGCCACCGGCGACCGCGTCGACGCCATCCGTGGGCGGCGGCGGGCGGCCGAGAGCGCCGCCATCGCCAAGCTCGAGCAGGCCCAGGACCAGGGGATCCCCAACGACCCGCCCTGGAAGCGGGTCTGGAACGCCATCGACAAGTGGGTCGACGACCACGCCGACATCCTCAAGAAGATCTCCGGTGTGCTGAAGGCGGTGGCGGCCGTCGCCGGCGTGATCTCCCTGATCCCGGGGCTGGGCGTCGTGTTCGGGCCCATCGCCCTCCTCGCCGCCGGATCGGCGCTGCTCCTCGACGCCACCCTGGCCGCCACCGGCAACGGCTCGTGGAAGACCCTCCTGGTCGACGCCGCCCTGATGGCCCTGCCCGGAGCGGGTCGGCTCCTGGCCACTGCCGTCAAGGGGCGCCGGGCGGTTCACCTGGCCGATGGGTCCGTGGAGCTGTCGCTCCGCTACAAGCGAGGCTGGACGGCGGCCCAGAAGTCGGCCGCCGACGGGAAGGTGGCGGCGCTGAACAAGGCCAAGCTCGTCGTCACGAAGCCGCCGCAGCGTTCCGGTACGTCGGCGAGCACCCGATATCGCCAAGCGGGCGGAACGGTCCCCCACAAGCACGACGTGGACCATGTCGTCGACCTCCAGCTCGGAGGAGCGGACAACGTCAAGAACATGAAGCCTCTCGACCTGAGCGTCAACAGAAGCCTGGGAGCCCAGATCCAACATCAGATCAAGCCCCTGCCGAACAAAACACCGGTGAGCAAGGTCTCGATCCAAGAGCGACCAACCGGCACTCCAGTGGGAGTCGGCACCGGCGATCGGAGCTGAACGTGCGCAGGAACAGGAAGTTCGAGCGGTTCGCGTCGCAGTACCAGCCCGACGCCCCGTGTGGCGCGTCGCCTCCACCCCTGCCGCGCTCGCTGGCCGCCGGTGGGTTCGACGAGTTCATGGCCCGGTTCGCGGGCTGCGTGTTCGAAGGAGGGCTCTACCGGATCCACACCCGCGACTCGTCGGCGGTGGCGAACCGCTGGGTGGCCGACGCCTATCCCGAGTTCGCCGCCCGGGCGCACTGCTTCGCCTCCAGCTGGATGGGGAACCAGTTCGCCCTCGACCGGGAGCGGACCGGCAAGGGCGGCGAGAACCTGGTGCTCCTGCTCGAACCGGGCACGGCGATGGGCCTCGAGGTGCCGACGTCGTTCGCCGAGTTCCACGACGACGAGCTGGTGGACGAGTCCGATGCGGCCCTGGCCGCCCCCTTCTTCCGGGAGTGGGCCGCCGCCAACCCCGGGACCGTCCCACTGGCCCCCAGTGACTGCGTGGGATACAAGGTCCCCCTGTTCCTCGGCGGAGCCGACACGGTCGACAACCTCGAGGTCATCGACCTCGACGTGTACTGGACGCTCACCGCCCAACTGCGCCGGCAAGTCGAACAGATCTAGCGCGCCTGGTGCCCCTCCGATCGGCCCGGCCGATCCGGGCCCATTGGGGCCATCCATGACCAGTGAAGAGTGGCCACCGAGCGCTCGGGGCGTCAGGATCCCGGCCATGCGGTACGTGATCCTCAACGCGACGCCCTCCTCGACGAGGGCGACCCCGACCGTCCGTTCGAGGCGATTCGCGCATCGGCCCGGTGGCCCGAGGTCGTCGCCGCCGCGTCGGCGGCCTTGGCTCGGCTGAACACCCCGCCGCCGGGTGAGACGCCCCGGGACCGCTGAGCGACCCGGCTCAGCGTCGCAGGGTGAGGCTGGCCGCCATCTCGTCGGCCACGTCCTCGACGGCGGCGGCCATCGCCGGTTCTGCCGTGCTCGTCGTGACCACCGCGAGCCATTCGGTGTCGAGAACGGGGATGAGGTGCTGGGTCAGCATGGCTCTGCGGGTCTCACCGCTGACCGGCACCGTCACCGTCTCGACGGTGGCAACCTTGACCCCGGGCC
>DASUXN010000082.1:0-5553 GCA_036377875.1 Acidimicrobiales bacterium | reverse complement strand
CTCGAGGGCGGCATGAGTGACGAAGGCGTAGGACAGCATGAACCCGTTGGTGTCCGAGAGCCCGACCACGCGCAGCGACCGCCCCAGCACGTCCAGCCGGTCCCCGACGCGGATGCCGTGCCGGCGGGCGAGGACCGTCCCGACGGTGATCTCGTCGTCAGCCACGGGTTCCCGCCCCGACGTGACCGACCACGCCCCGCCCCGCTCCCCGGGCACCGAGCCGACGAGGTGGGCCGCCACCTTGCGGCCGTGCAGGTCGAGGATGACGTAGGACGTGCGCACGGGCGCGGCCCAGTCGACGCCGGGGTCGGCCTGCACCGTCTCGACGGTGGCCGGCGGCAGGGTGCTGGCGCCGGCCGTCAAGTCCCGCACGCCGGGCTGCAGCACGTACAGGTCGGCGCCCACCCGCTCGGAGTAGGCCACCGCCTGCTCGCGGAGCCCCGTCCACATGCCGTCGAGCAGCAGGATGAGCATCACCGCCAGGCCCACCCCCACCACGCTGGCCCCCAGCCGCCTCCCGTCGGCCAGGAGGTTTCGCCGGGCGAGGGGGACCCGCCAACTCATCCGCGGGTATCGGTGTCCGTGGTCGCGCCCGCCCGCTCGTCGTGCGGGCCCGACGCATGGCCACCATGGCCCATGTTCCTCATCATGAGAACCATGGCCAGCGGACAGGCGGCCGCTATGGCGACGGCGGGAAGGGCCGAGGCGGAGGCGCCGCTGGCCAGGAACAGGGCCAGAGCGACGGCCACGACCACGATGCAGACGGCCATTCCGGGATGCTTCATCTCGACCTCCTCGTTCTCTCCGATCCACGATGACGGCCGGACGGCCTGGTGGGCAGTGCCGAACGGCCCTTTCCGCCCTCCCACGGGCCATTCTTGGGTGATGCGCCTCGCCCGCCACCACCGGCTGCTGTCGGCGGGCCTGGTCGTGGCGATCCTGCTGGTCGGGTGGCGGGGGGTGCGGGTGGTCCAGTTGCGCCGCTCGGTGGACGGCTACCGCGACCACTGGTCACGCCCCCAGGGCGACCCCGGCGGCCTGGTGTACGTGGCCCTGGGCGACTCCACCGCCCAGGGCATCGGGGCGAGCCGGCCCGAGCGGGGTTACGTGGGCCTGCTGGCCGAGCGCCTGCGGGCCGCCACCGGCCGGCCCGTCCAGGTGATCAACCTCAGCCGGTCCGGCGCCAAGGTGGCCGACGTGGTGGCCGACCAGCTTTCCGGCCTGGCCCACCTCTCTCCCGACGTGGTCACCGTCGGCGTGGGAGCCAACGACGTGAAGCGCTACGACGGGGCCGAGTTCCACCGCGCCGTCGACGCCCTGGTGGCCGGCCTACCGGCGGGCACGTTGGTGGCCGACGTGCCCTGGTTCATGCACGGGGCGATCGGTCGTACATCGGGCGAGGCGGCGGAGTACCTGGCGGGCACGGCCGCCGCCCGGGGCCTGCCCGTCGCCTCGCTCTACCGGGCGACTCGCGACCGGGGCTGGGGGGCGATGCTCACCGACTTCGCCGCCGACTGGTTCCATCCCAACGACCGGGGCCACAGGGTCTGGGCCGACGCCTTCTGGGCGGCCCTCGAGCCCGCGGTCACAGGCTGGCGATCAGCTTCTCGACCCGCTCGTCGCGGGACTTGAAGGGGTCCTTGCACAGGACGGTGCGCTGGGCCTGGTCGTTCAGCTTCAGGTGGACCCAGTCGACCGTGTAGTCCCGCTTGCGCTCCTTGGCCTTGCGGATGAACTCGCCCCGCAGCCGGGCCCGGGTGGTCTGGGGCGGGGTGTTGATGGCCTTGTCGATGGCCGCGTCGGTGACGACCCGCTCCACCAGACCCCGTTCCTGCATGCGGTAGTAGAGGCCGCGGCGGCGGTTGACGTCGTGGTACTGGAGGTCGACGAGGGCGACCTTGGGGTGGCTGAGGGGGATGCCGTGGCGCTCCCGGTAGGCCTCGACCAGGCGGTGCTTGATCACCCAGTCGCACTCCCGATCGAGGCTCAGGGGGTCGACCTCGAGCTTGGTCAGGCAGTGCTCCCACATCTTGAGGGCCTGCTCCTCCAGCGGCGACAGGCCCTTGGCCTCGGAGTAGCGCTTGGCCCGGGCCAGGTACTCGGCCTGGACCTGGATGGCCGACAGCTCCCTGCCGTTCTCGAGGCGGACCTTGCGGGTGCAGGTGATGTCGTGGCTGATGTCGCGTATGGCCCGGATGGGATTGTCGAGGGTCATGTCCCGCATCACCACCGAGGGGTCCTCCAGCATGCGCAGCAGGATCGACGTCGACCCCACCTTGAGGAACGTCGAGTACTCGCTCATATTCGAGTCACCCACGATCACGTGGAGGCGGCGGTAGCGCTCGGCGTCGGCGTGGGGCTCGTCGCGGGTGTTGATGATGGGGCGGCTGCGGGTGGTGGCCGACGACACTCCCTCCCAGATGTGCTCGGCCCGCTGGCTTATGCAGTACGTGGCGCCGCGAGCGGTGTTCAGCACCTTGCCCGCTCCCGCGTAGATCTGGCGGGTCACGAAGAAGGGGATCAGCACCTCGGCGTAGTGGCCGAAGTCGTCGCGGCGGCTGGTCAGGTAGTTCTCGTGGCAGCCGTAGGAGTTGCCGGCCGAGTCGGTGTTGTTCTTGAAGAGGTAGACGATCCCCCGGATCCCCTCTTCGCGCAGGCGCTGCTCGGCGCTGGCCAGCAGTCCCTCGAGGATGCGCTCCCCCGCCTTGTCGTGGGCCACGAGGTCCTCGATGGAGTCGCACTCGGGGGTGGCGTACTCGGGGTGGCTGCCCACGTCGAGGTAGAGGCGGGCGCCGTTCTCCAGGAAGACGTTGCTACTGCGGCCCCACGAGACGACCCGGCGGAACAGGTAGCGGGCCACCTCGTCGGGGCTGAGGCGGCGCTGGCCGCGGAGGGTGCAGGTGACCCCGTACTCGTTCTCGAGGCCGAAGATCCTCCGTTCCATGGTTGGTCACGCTACCGTTCGGGGTGATGGAAGGGGACCGGATGGTGCGGTTGGCGACCGTGGCCCATCCGTTCCACGCCCGGGTCATCGCCGCCCGCATCGGCTGCGAGGGCATCGTCACCGAGCTGCGGGGCAGCGTCGACGGTCCCTACCCCATGGGCGACGTCCACGTCTACGTCCCCGAGATCGACCTGCCCGTCGCTCAGGAGCTGCTCCTGGCCGACGAGGTCGAGTCGGCGTTCGAGGACGACGGGGCCGAGGCGGTCAACCCTCCCGCGCTGTGGATGGTCGTAGCCGCGGTCGTGCTCGTCTCGGCGCTGATGCTGCTCCGGTTCTGACCGTCGGTCGGGCGGAGGCGGCCCAGCCGCACCAGGCTGTTGAGCGGCCCGCCCAGGTAGATGCCGGCGTCCTCCCCTCGCAGGGTCTGGAGGTTGGAGGCGAACAGGCTGGCGGCGTAGCTCTCCGACTCGGCCGGTGTGCGGTACCCGCCCGCCTGGCAGTTGGCGATCAGATGGCGGCGCAGGAGGTCGGGCGGGTTGACGGGCACGGCGATCTGCACCGGCTCGCCCGCGGGCAGGCTGGCGGCCACGAAGGCGGTGACGAGGTCGTTGGTCTCGCACGGTCGAAACCACAGGGCGTGCCAGCGGGGGTCGGCGGGGTCGTCCGTCACCGGGCGGAACTCGAGATAGAGGCCGTCGCCGGCGGGCACGGCCCGGGTGAAGCGGGCCTCCACCAGCACGTACGCAGGCACGTCGGCTCCGGGCGAGGGCACGACGACGGGCCGCAGGTGGGCGGGGACGGTGAGAGCCGGCTCGGCCGCGCTCGCCACGCCGGCGGAAAGGAGGGCCCACAGCAGGCCGGCCACCGCAGTCCACCGGAGCGCACTTCTCATCCCGAGACGGTTGTACCAGCGGGCCCGCCGCTAACGGGCGCGCCTGCTCTGTCTCAGGCGGCGGTCTGGGTGGCCCCCGCCACCGGCACGGCGAACCGCTCGCACCAGACCAGCACGGTCACCGGCCCCGACAGGTCGGTCCCGGCGGGGATCTCGTAGCGGTCCCGGCTGCCGTCGAAGCGCCCCAGGCGGACACCGTTGGCCTTGCTCTCCCGGTTGGCCCCGGGCACGAGGTAGAGCACCGGGTCGGGCACCGACTGCACGCTGAGGTCCCGGAAAGCGACTATCGCCTCTCCGCTCGGCAGCCGGAAGATGGCCGCCTCGCCCGAACCCCGGTGGCCGTCGAGGCCGACGAACCGCCCGGTCGTGAGCTGGACGGGCTGGGGGGCGGCGGTGGTGCCCGGGGCGGCGGGCGCGGCAGGCGCAGGCTGGTCGGCGGCGGCGGCGGGAGCATCAGCGGCGGCGGTGGTGGCCGTCGAGGCGGCCTCCGGGAAGCTGCCCGCGATCTTGACGTCGTCCTCGAAGTAGGGGGCGACGTTCACCCACAGCAGGGCGGTGCCGGGAATGGCCACGGCCAGCGTGCGGGCGACGGGGTTGGCGATCACCCGCCGCAGCAGACGGGCGACCAGCGTCCAGCCGACGACGACGGCCGCCACCCGCAGGACGCTCTCGGCGCTGGAGAACGTCCCCCGGACGATCTCGGGTTTGGCGAGGGCCAGGGCGGCCACCAGGGCGAGGGGGATGGCTAAGCCGGCAGCTCGCTGCCACGGGAACCGGACCTGCGTTTCGACGGCCATACCTGTTCCGTCTTCCGCCGGCGCCGGTTGTTTCAGCCCGCCAGCAGGGGTTCCAGCTCGGCCGGCTCGACGCGCCGGAACGCCCGGCGGCCGTTGGTACGGGCGAGGACCGCCACCTCCAGCTCGGTGGCAGCGGGTTTGCGCTCGTCGCCGGCCAGAGCGGCGACCGCCGCCCGCACGGCCGAGCCTTTGTTCATCCCCTCGGTGAACCGGGACTTGAGGCGCTCGGTGATCGTGTCGGCGTCGCCCCCCAGCACGCTGAAGTGCTGCTCGTCGACGACGGTGCCGTCGTAGAGGATGTGGAAGAGCTGGTCGCCGCCGGGCTCGTAGCCGACCTCGGCGACCAGGATCTCGACCTCCAGCGGCTTCATCTCGTGGGTGAAGATCTGGCCCAGGTGCTGGGCGTAGGCGTTGGCCAGGGCCCGGGCGTCCACGTCCTCCCGAGAGTACTGGTAGCCCTTGACGTCGGCCATGCGGACGCCGGCGGTGCGGAGAGTGTCGAACTCGTTGTACTTGCCCACGCCGGCGAAGGCGATGCGGTCGTAGATCTCACTGATCTTGTGCAGCGTGCGGGACGGGTTCTCGGCGCACAGCAGCACCCCCTCGTCGTAGACCACCGCCACCAGGGGGCGGCCCTTGGCCACGTTCTTGCGGGCGAAGTCGGCCCGGTCCTTCATCGCCTGCTCGGGCGACACGTAGCCGAAGGGCATGGTCATCGCTGCTGGCCCTCCGCCGACTTGCGGGCGATAAGGGCCTGGAAGCGCTCCGCCACCTCGTCGTCGCCCACCCGCTCGAACCCGCCCGCGGTGATGGTGGCGACCGTGGGGTAGATCCCCCGGACGACGTCGGGCCCGCCCGTGGCCGAGTCCTCGTCGGCGGCCTGGTAGAGGCCCTCGATGGCCAGCTCGATGGCGGCCTCC
>DASUXN010000081.1:0-2760 GCA_036377875.1 Acidimicrobiales bacterium | reverse complement strand
TCCTCGGCCGAGTATTCGGAGTTGGCCATGGCCACCCGGACGTGGGGGGCGAGGACCTTCAGCTCCTCCCGGCCCCACCGCAGGTTGAGCGCGGCGGCGGGAACGTAGGGCTCGAAGAACCGGGCCGGCGTGACGTTGTGGTAGTAGACGACCTTCGCTTCGGGCCGCCCGGCCAGCATCTCGACCACCCCGTGGGACCCAGTCGAGGCCTGGTAGACGAGGACGTTCCCGCCCGAGCGGGCCGAGCGCAGGCCGGGGTAGGCGTCGGGCGGGGAGGCGGTGCGGAAGAACTCGCCGTGCATCTCCTCGGCGTAGATGCCGCCCTTGATGCCGGCCTGGCCCAGGGCCCGGCGCATCTCGAAGGTGTGGGTGCCGACCGCGTCCCGCCATCCGAGGCTGGGCAGGAACTGGTGAGCTTCGAAGCGGCCGCCGCGAGGCCTCATAGAGCGGCGGGTTCGAGCCAGGCGGAGGTGGCGGCGTCGAAGCGGGCCAGGACGGCCTCCCACGAGTACGTCTCCCGCACGTAGGCGCGGCCGTTGCGGCCCAGGGTGGAAGCGAGGTCGGGATCGGCCAGCAGCCGGTCGACCACGGCCTCGAACTCGGCGTAGTTGGAGAACCACAGTCCGCCGTCGGAGCGCTCGCAGTGGTCCCGGGTGACCGCCCCCTGGCCGTGGGAGAGGACGGGCCGCCCGGCCAGCCAGGCCTGCATCATCACGATGGAGAGCGACTCGTTGACGCTCGGCTGGCAGAAGATCGTGCACGCCCGGTACATGGCGTCGCGCTGGGTCCAGTCGGGTTTGAGGTCGACCACGTCGGGGCGCCGGGGCAGCTGCACGTCGCCCGAGCCGGCCTGGAGGAGGCGCAGGTCGCCGCCGCGCAGCCTCTTGTACTGGACGAAGTACTCGACCAGCAGGGGGATGTTCTTGCCGCCCTCGCGCCGGCCCACGGAGAGGATGAAGGGGGCGTCGCCCAGGCCGTGGCGGGCCCGGAAGGCGGCCGGGTCGCCGGGCGGGTCGGGCTCGAAGCCGAGGCCCACCAGCGTCCACCGCGGGATCTCCCCCGCCAGCTCCTGGGCCAGCGCCGCCTCGGGGTGGGCGTTGAAGAGCACGCCGCGAGCGCCCCGCAGCATGTCGGCCACGATGCCGACGCGGGCGTAGGACTCGTCGTGCAGGCAGGGTATGACCAGCGCCCGCTCGGGCCGGGCCTCCCAGGCGAAGTAGGTCGTGCCGAACAGGTAGGGCATGGCCAGGATGGCGTCGTAGCGGTCGCCGTCGGCGCGGAGGTCGTCCTCCATGGCGGTGGAGGCCACGCCGTGGCGCATCCACAGCCGCTCCTCGTCGCGGCTGAGGGGGTAGCCGAGGGTGATGGCCCGCTCCAGCTCGCCGTGGATGCCCTTGTCCCGGGAGTCGACGGGATAGCGGCGGATGGTGAGGTTCCCGTCGCGCTCGACCCCGGCGGGGAGGGTGTTGGCCCACGTGTAGTGGTCGGCGGCGCACGTGGTGAGGACGTCCACCGCGTGGCCCGCCTCGGCCAGCTTCTCGGCCAACTGGCGACCGTGCATCTCCGCCCCGCCCAGGATGTTCTTCCCGTAGCGCGGCACCACCATGGCCAGCCGCAGGGGTGCGGCGGCCCTACCGGCGGGCGACAATGGCGAAGTCCTGCGGGCCGAAGAGGAGATCGTCGATGCGGCGGAAGTTCTCGTCGAGGCTGGTCACCAGACCTTCGAGCGCCTCTCCCTCCACCGCCGGCAGCTTCTCGGGCCGGAACTCGGGCGGGACGGGCGACACGTACTCGACCTTGACCGAGCTGAACCCGGCCATCTCGGCCAGGAACTCGAGGGTGAGGGGGTGGAGGGGGCGCAAGTGGCCGAGGTCGACGTAGAAGGCGTGGGCGTAGACGAACAGGCTCTCGGGGTTGATCGTCTCGCACACGAACGGCGCTCCCACCGCCACCGCCCGGTTGGCCAGCTCGAAGAAGCCCGGCACCTCCGAGGGGGCCAGGTGCTCGACCATCTGGGAGCAGAAGATCCCGCCCAGGGAACCCTCCTCCACGGAGGCGAGGTGCTCCATCGAGTCCGCGTCCACAACCTCGAAGCCCTGCTCGCGGCACAGCTTCACCATGTCGGGGTGGCGGTCGACGCCGTAGCAGGGGATGCCCGCCTCCCGCAGCAGTCCGAGGAACTCGCCCCGCCCGCAGCCGATGTCGACAACCGGCAGCGTCGCCCCCTTGAACAGGTCGAGGTAGAACCGCTGGCGGTCGGCGATGGCCTGGGGATCGCCCCGGAATCGGTTCTCGAACTCCATGTAGTCGAAGCTGCGCTCCGCCTTGAAGCTGTCCGCCCCGGCCGGGGCGGCGGCGGCCGACGCGGGAGCCAACGAAGCGCCTTCCAGCCGGTTGCGCAGGTCGCGCACGGCGTTGTCGATGCGCTTGAGGTGCTCGGCGATGCGCTGGTCCTCGACCGTCTCGCGCCACTCCTCGTTGAACGCCACCCGGTCCTCCAGCTGGGCGATGTGCTCCTCCAGCACGTTGGCCCGCTCGTTGACCAGACCCACGGCCCGCACCGAAGTGTCGGCGAAGCGGCTGAGCTGGCTCAGGATCCCGTTCATGTACCAGGTGAGGCCCGACCGGATGGCCCGGCGGGCACCCGAGATCAGCGGCGCCACCAGCGGCTTCTGGGACGCGGTGGTGACCAAGGCGGTGAAATGGGAGGCCCGGGACAGGTCGCCGATGGCCGAGTTCACGGCCTGGTTGTCGGCCTCC
>DASUXN010000080.1:0-3109 GCA_036377875.1 Acidimicrobiales bacterium | reverse complement strand
GGACGCCTGGTCTGACACGTTTCTCTCGGCCCTCGAGGCCTATCCCCGGCTACGGCCGGGCAGCAACGTGCGGGGATGGTTGGTAACGATCGCCCACCGCAAAGCCCTTGACCGGGCCCGGGCACTCTCCCGGGCTCCGTTGCCGTCCGGGGCCCTGCCCGAGCCGCCCCCCGCCGACGGAATTCCGCCGGAGCGCGACACCGAGCTGTGGACGGCCCTGGCGGACCTCCCGTTCAAGCAGCGGGCGGCCGTGGCCTACCACTACGTGGCCGGCCTTCCCTACGTCGAGGTGGGGGCCTTGCTCGACTGCACCGACGCCGCTGCCCGCCGGTCGGCGGCGGACGGCCTGGCCAACCTGCGCCGGACCTACCCGAGAGGACGGGCGTCATGACCCTCGACGACCTCGGCCTGCGCCTACCCGCCGCTGCACCCGCGGTTCCGCCCGGGCTTCGCGCCCGGCTCCTGGCCGCGGCCGACGAGCACGGCCTCCTCGACGTGGCCTACCGCACGGTCGACAGTCCCATCGGCCCCCTCCTCGTGGCGGCCACGCCCGACGGCCTTGTCCGGATCGCCTTTGACTGCGAAGGCCACGACGCCGTGCTGGCCGCCCTCGCCGAGCGGGTCAGCCCCCGCATACTGCGGGCCCCTGAGCGCCTCGACGCGGCGGCGCGCCAGTTGGAGGAGTACTTCGCCGGCACGCGCCAGGCCTTCGACCTGCCCATCGACCTCCGGCTGGCGTCGCCCTTCCGCCGGACGGTTGTGAGCCGTCTACCGTCCATCGCCTACGGGACCACCGCCAGCTACGCGGCGGTGGCGGTGGCGGTGGGGAACCCGGCGGCGGTGCGGGCCGTGGGCACCGCCTGCGCCACCAATCCCGTTCCCGTCGTGCTGCCCTGCCATCGGGTCGTACGCAGCGACGGAACGATCGGCCGGTACCTGGGGGGGACAGTGGCCAAAGAGACCCTCCTCGCTCTCGAGCGCGGCCTGCGGGGCACACACGCCGTGGTCGGCCCGACCTGACCGTTTGTCGGCGGAGGGGCGCGGGTAGGGGCGCGCGCGCCGTCGGCAGGAAGGAGAGGCCGTGCAGGCTCGGACCGCCATCACCGTCAACGCGCCGTCCCAGGAGGTCTACGCCCGCTGGCGCAACTTCGAGCGGCTCCCGGAGTTCATGTACCACCTCGAATCGGTGAAGGTGACGGGCGAGAACCGCTCGCACTGGGTGGCAAAGGCCCCCGGAGGCACGACCGTCGAGTGGGACGCAGAGATCACCGAGGACGAGCCCGCCCGGCGGATCTCGTGGCGGTCGCTCGAGGGTGCCGACGTGCAGAACTCGGGAACGGTCGGGTTCCGGGCGGCGCCGAAGGGCCAGGGCACCGAGGTTCACGTCGAACTGGAGTACACGCCCCCGGGTGGCGCCCTGGGGGCGGTTGTGGCCCGGCTCTTCGGCGAGGAGCCCAGCCAGCAGGCGGCAGACGACCTGCGCCGATTCAAGCAGCTGATCGAGACGGGTGAGATCGCCCGCTCCGACGGGTCGCCCATGGGGTCGCGGGCCCAGAACCAGCTGCGCCAGCGCGACGCCAACCCGCCTGACGGCGCCGATCTGGCGTCCACTCGCGCCGAGGAGGTCAGCGCGTGAAGGCCAACTGCTGGATGGGCGCCCTGCGGGTCGAGGTCAAGGACGTCCCGGACCCCAAGATCCTGAACCCCCGTGACGCCATCGTCCGGGTCACCTCCACCGCCATCTGCGGCTCCGACCTGCACATCTACGACGGCTACATCCCGACGATGGAAAAGGGTGACATCCTCGGCCACGAGTTCATGGGTGAGGTGGTCGAGGTCGGCCCCCGGGCCGCGTCCAAGCTCAAGATCGGTGACCGGGTGGTCGTCCCCTTCCCCATCGCCTGCGGGGCGTGCCTTCCCTGCGAGCGCGGCCTGTACTCCCTCTGCGAGAACTCCAACCCCAACGCGGCGGTGTCCGAGAAGCTGCTGGGACATCCCACAGCCGGCATCTTCGGCTACTCGCACATGACCGGCGGCTACGCCGGCGGCCAGGCGGAGTACGTACGAGTGCCGTTCGCCGACGTCGGGCCGCTGAAGATCGAGAACGGCCTGAGCGACGAGCAGGTCCTCTTCCTCTCCGACATCCTGCCCACCGGGTACATGGGGGCGGAGATGTGCGACATCTCGCCCGGCGACGTCGTGGCCGTGTGGGGCGCCGGCCCCGTCGGGCTCTTCGCCATGGTCAGTGCCTTCCTGCTGGGCGCCGAGCGGGTCATCGCCATCGACCGCTTCGCCAACCGCCTCGAGCTGGCCCGCTCCCAGGCCGGGGCGGAGACCATCAACTACGAGGACACCGACGTCAACGACGCCCTCAAGGAGATGACCGGAGGCCGTGGTCCCGACGCCTGCATCGAGGCGGTGGGAATGGAGGCCCACCACGGTGTGGCGCCCATCTCCGCCTACGACAAGGTCAAGCAGGCCATGCGGCTGGAGACCGAGCGCCCTCACGCCCTCCGCCAGGCCATCACCTGCTGTCGCAGCGGCGGTGTGGTGTCGGTGGTCGGCGTCTACGGCGGCTTGGTGGACAAGTTCCCCATGGGCTCGGTGATGAACCGGTCGCTCACCATCCGCAGCGGCCAGTGCCACGTGCACAAGTACATGGGGCCGCTGCTGGAGCACATCGAGGCAGGGCGCATCGAGCCCACCTTCATCATCACGCACCGGCTCGGCCTCGACGCCGCCCCCGACGCCTTCGACATGTTCAAGCACAAGCAGGACGACTGCGTGAAGGTGGTGCTCACGCCGGGCGCTTAGGGCGGTACGCTCTGCGCCCGCAGCAAATCAGCCAAGCTAAGGAGCGCAGACATGTCCCGTAATCGGGCTGGCTGGAGGATCGTCGCTCTCCTCGTCCTCTCCTCCCTCGTTCTCGCCGCGTGCGGCGACGACGATGACGACACGACGGCGTCCGGTGGCGGAGGCACCGAAGGTCCATTTCATATCGGCTTCGTCGGTGCCCTCACCGGTGACAACGCCAATCTCGGTATCAACATCCGTGACGGCATCCGTGTCGCGATCGCCGAGGAGAACGCCAAGGGCGGGCCCCGCATCG
>DASUXN010000079.1:0-2484 GCA_036377875.1 Acidimicrobiales bacterium | reverse complement strand
TACTTGAGGGCCTTGCGGAACCCCTCGCCCTGGGTGCCGGTGGACTCGGAGTAGGCCAGCCCCAGCCGGTATGACAGGGCGGCGTGCTCGTGGGGGCGCTGGCTCCGGGGCGTGCGGGCCAGCTGGTCCTCGAGTTGGCGGATGGCTTGCTGGCGGTCGGAAACCTGGGTGGACATTACGGCCCTTCCTCGACGGACACGGTCGCCGCCGGTGCCGCGGGCGCGGCGGCGGCTTCGGCCCGGGCCGCCTTGGCCTCGGCCCGCAGCTCGCGGATGTGGCGGAGGATCTCCTCGACGGCGATGTCGATGGCCTTCTCCACCGGTTCGGACATGGGGATGCCGGGCGTGTCGGGGTCGACGGGCTGGCAGCCGACCATGAGGAGCTTGTCGGGCAGCACGCCGAGAGCCTTGCTGAGCATGAACACCCGCTCGGGGGTGGCCAGGTGCATGTCGGCCAGGAGGTCCATGCGCTCGTCGAGGCTCAGGACGTGCACGTCGATCACGTCGGGCAGGATCATCATCACCTGGCCCGGAGGCCGGCCGAGGTCGACGCAGTCGGCCACGATCAGGGCGTCCCATCCCTGCTGCAGCTCCTGCACCAGCGCCATCCCGCCGATGCCCGTCTCCACGACCTTGACGCCCTTGGGCAGCTTCATGTTCTGCATGCGGCGCGCCACCTCGACGCCGAAGGCGTCGTCGGCCCGCAGTACGTTGCCGACGCCGGCGACGAGGACCTTCACCCGTCTACGGAGGCGGCTGGCCGAATGGCGCCGGTGAGCTGCTCGGCGGCCCGCACGGCGTAGCCCCGCACCACCCAGAACGTGATGTAGTCCTCCAGCTCCTGGCGGGCGCGCGAGCTCATGTTGCTGTCCACGTTGTCGAGGCGGTTGCGCACCTCGGAGCCGATGATCTGGTCGAGCACGTCGAACAGCCGGTCTTCCTGGCTGATCAGATAGGGATCGATGTCGGCGTCGTCGGAGCGGAGGGCGACGAAGATCTTCTTGGTCATCGCCTCGACCTCGGCCCGGTCGGGCATCTCCTCGGGCGGCGTGGTCACGAAGGCGAGCCCGACGTCGTCCTCCTCCACGTTGCGGACGCAGTAGCCCTTGGTGAAGGCGGCGTTGGCCCAGATGGCGAAGTTGCCGGGCTGGGCCTCACGCTCGGCGGCCATCTCGTCGTTGACCATGGACCGGGCCAGCGAGGTGAAGACCTCGGACTGGGCCAGGGCGCGGGAGCGGAACGCCATCTGGTCGGCTTCGAGCAACCCCGCCGGCTTGGCCTCCCGCGGCTCTGTCACTGAAGCTCGTGACCCCGGATCTGCAGCAGCTGCACGGGCTGCTCGGCGCCGCCGCCGTGATCGTGGCCGGCGTGGCCGTTGGTGGCGGCCTCCTCGGCCTCGGGGTCGACGACCTCGAGGCGACGGAAGTTGGGCCAGTGCCGGCGCAGAGCCTCCTCCACGCCTCCGGTGAGGGTGGCGTTGGAGCTCGGGCAGCCGTCGCACGACCCCAGCATCTGGACGGTGACGATCCCGTCCTTGATGGAGTCGACGATGATCGTGCCGCCGTGGGACTCGACGAAGGGGCGCAGCTCCTCCAGGGCGGCGTCGACCGCCTCCTGGGCCTCGAGCATCTCCCGCTCGTCGACCGCCTCCCCCAGGTCGTAGACGCCCAGGAAGGGGCCGGCGATCTCGTCCTGGGCCACCGCCTCCAGGAAAACCTCCCCGCGCCAGGCCCGGATCAGCTCGACGAGGCGGCCGAGGCCCTCGCGATGGAACACGTCGACCCAGTCGAGCAGCTCGATGACCTGCTCCCGGACGTTGTGATCGGGGTGGTTGGCCAGCTGGTCGGCCAGCTCCCCGACCCTGGGCATGATGTCGGTGTAACCCATCTGTTCGATGTCGCTCATGACGCTCCCTCGCCGTTCGTGCTCGGCGGTACTCCACTGTCGCTCATCTGAAGATTCATACCCCGGGGACCATTCTCCCCCGACCCGATGCCCAACTCCTCCCGGATGAGGGCGAGGACCTTGTCCACCGACGCCTCAACCTCTTCGGAGAAGCCCAGCCCAAAGGATCGATCCCCGGGCTCTACCTCTATTACAACGGTGTCCTCGGGGAATCCCTTCCCCCACTTCCCGATTGCGAGGGTGTGATCGAGGTCGATGATCCCCCCGATCGACTCTCCGATGCGCTCGGCGAGGTCGGAACCCTCCTCGGGTGGGGTGATGTCGAGCTTGTACCGGCGGATCGTGCCGGCCGGATCGACGTCACGGGGCATCGCCGCGATCAGGATGACCTTGTGGGGCTTCAGCTCCTTGAGGCGGTCGAGGACGCGGTGGGCGGAGACGGAGAGATCCTCCACGTAGACCCCCTTGGGCCACGACTCGCCTTCGACCCGGCGCACGAACTGGGTGCCGTAGTCGAGATCTCGCAGCCAGGGCAGCCCCAAGCCCGCCACCAGCACTCGGCGGCGCTTCTTCCTGGGGG
>DASUXN010000078.1:0-5905 GCA_036377875.1 Acidimicrobiales bacterium | reverse complement strand
CCCCACCTTGGCATGGTGCGACACGTGGCCGCCGTGGTGGACGGGTCCGTGGTGCCCGGCCTGGAGCTCGACGCACTGCTGGTCGACCGCCGTGCTGGACGTGTTGCCGCTGGCCGACGCCGCCCCGGTGGTGACGGCGCTGGCGCCGTCGGAGGTGTTGGTGGCGTTGCCGCCGAGCAGGTTGAGGCCGAGGCCGATGAGCCCGCCCGACACGTTCATGGTGTTGCTGGCGACGTTGGTCGACGAGTTGCCGACGCTGGTGTTGTTGCCGGTGACCGCCTCGGCCGTGCCCGAGTTGGTGACGTTGACCCGCTGGCCCCCGAAGCCGAAGAAGCCGTTGCAGGCGGCTCCGCCGCCGATGCCGAAGCGGGCGCCGGGCCCGAACCCGCCGTCGATCTGGGTCTGGTTTACGCCGGTGGAGGACGTGTTGCCGGCCGCCGAAGCGGGGCCGGTGTTGACGGTGGACGTGCCCGAAGAGGTGTTGGAGGCGTTGCCACCCAGGACGTTGAGGCCGATGGCGATGAGGCCGCCGCTCACCGTCTGGTCGGTGCTGGCCACGTTGCTCGAGTTGTTGCCGGCGCTGGCGTTGCCACCCGTGGCCGCGGCGGCATCACCCGAGTTGGCCACGCCTGCGCTCTGGCCCGACACCGGAGCCAGGACGGAGCTGCCGAACACGGTGCCCACAACGCCTCCGCCGTGACCGGCGTCGGCGCTCGACTGGGTGACGCCCGTGTTGGAGTTGTTGCCGCTGGCCTGGGCGGGGCCGCTGGCGACGGCGGACGTGCCGGTGGAGGCGTTGGCGGTGTTGCCGCCGGCGACGTTGCCGACCAGCCCGAGCAGGCCGCCGAGCAGCGAGGGCTGCTGGGCAGGAGGCGTGGCGCCCTGGTTGGCGGTCGAGGCGACATTGGTGGAGTCGTTGCCCGTGCTCGAGTTGCCGCCCGTCGAGGCGGCCGCACCGCCGCTGTTCGTCACCCCCGACCCCTGGACCTGGCCATAGGCGGGAACGCCCACGACTGCGATGGATCCCGTGATGGCTGCGCTCGCCAGCATGGTGAGCGCCGCCCGTCTTCTCAGTGAAGCCCGCATGGTTGTCCTCGCCCCCGGCCGGTCTCGTGGCAGGGGGCAGTCTGCCCTACCCGAAGAAGCGGCCGCAAGCACTCAGAGGGACCGTAATCACGCAGCGTGAGCAGCTACGACCCTCTGCGCTCACGAAGCAGAGCAGTCACCGCCTTGCCGTCCGCCTTGCCCCGCGTCGCGGCCATCACCTTGCCGACGAAGAACCCGGTCAGCTTGTCCTCGCCCGCCGAGTACCGCTCCCACTCCGCAGGGTTGGCGGTGATCGCCTCGTCCACCGCGGCAGCCAGGGTGTCGGTGGCCAGGGCCTCGAACCCGAGCTCGGCGGCGACAGCGGCCGGGTCGCCGCCGGTGACCACCCGGGCCAGGACCTGCTTGGACTGGGTGGCGGTGAGCCGACCGTCCTGCTCGAGCCGGAGCGTCGCCGCGAAGGCCGTGGCATCGACCGATGCGGGGTCTACATCCCGTCCCGCCACCTCGTTCGTGGCCCGGGTCAGGGCGAGGCGGGGGTCGATGCCGGCATGGAGAGCGGCCTTCACGAGCGGGTCGAGGCCGGTCTCCACGACCAGGGCCACCTCGCCGGGCTCGACGCCGGCGGCCGCGGCCAGCGCCTCCCGCCTTTCGACGGGCAGGGGCGGGATGGCGGCCCGCACCGCCTTCTTCCAGAAATCGTCGGGATCGAGCGGGACGAGGTCGGGCTCGGGAAAGTACCGGTAGTCCTCCGCCTCCTCCTTGGAGCGCAGAGAAGAGGTGCGGCCCGCGTCCTCGTCCCAGTGGCGGGTCTCCTGCACGACGGTGCCGCCCGCCTCGATCAGGTCGGCCTGGCGCCGGGCCTCGTAGGCGATGGCCCGCACCAGAGACCGGACCGAGTTCAGGTTCTTGATCTCGGCCCGGGTGCCCAGCTGGTCGGTGCCCGATCGCCGCACCGAGACGTTGGCGTCCACCCGCATGGAGCCCTCCTCCATGCGGGCGTCGGAGGCGCCGATGGCCAGCAGGATGCCGCGTAGCTCGGTGACATAGGCCTTGGCCTGCTCGGGAGAGCGGATCTCGGGCGCGCTCACGATCTCGACCAGCGGTACGCCGGCCCGGTTGTAGTCGACAAGGGCGTACGAGGCGCCCGCGATCCGCCCCGTTCCCCCCCGGCTGCGTGCCTGAACGCCGTGACAGTGGGTGGTCTTGCCCGTGTCCTCCTCCACGTGGGCGCGCTCGATCCCGACTCGCGAACCGTCGGGGAGGTCGAGGTGGCCGCCCACGTTGAGGGGCAGGTCGTACTGGCTGACCTGGTAGTCCTTGGGCATGTCGGGATAGAAGTAGTTCTTCCTGGCGAATATCGACCGCCGCACCTCGCAGTTCAGGGCGGTGCCGATGCGCATGGCCAGCTCGACGGCCTGGCGGTTGAGCACGGGCAGCGATCCGGGCAGGCCGAGGCAGACGGGGCAGACGTTGGTGTTGGGCTCGCTGCCGAAGGTGTTGCGGCACCCGCAGAACAGCTTGGTGGCCGTGGCCAGCTCGCAGTGGACCTCGAGCCCGATGACGGTCTCCCACCCGTCGACCGTCATCGCAGGCTGGCCTCCAACACCGCCGCGGTCCGGAACATGGCCGCCTCACCCAGGGCGGGGGCCAGGACCTGCACTCCCACGGGCAGGCCGTCGTCGCCCGCCCCGTAGGGGACGGACATGGCGGGGATCCCGGCCAGGTTGGCGGGGATCGTGGCCACGTCCATGAGGTACATGGCCAGCGGGTCGTCCATCTTGGCCCCCAGCGGGAAGGCGGTGGTGGGCGACGTGGGGGACAGGAGCACGTCGAAGCGGTCGTAGGCGGCCTCGAAGTCCCTGATCAGCAGCGTCCGCACCCGCTGGGCCTTGCCGTAGTAGGCGTCGTAGTAGCCCGCCGAGAGGGCGTAGGTGCCGAGCATGATCCGCCGCTTGACCTCGGCTCCGAACCCGGCGGTGCGGGTGGCGGCGAACATGGCGTCCACGTCCGCCCCGTCGACCCGCAACCCGTAACGCACCCCGTCGTAGCGGGCCAGGTTGGACGACGCCTCGGCCGGGGCGATCAGGTAGTAGGCGGACAGGGCGTAGCTGGCGGCCGGGACCGACGCCTCCTCCACCTTGGCGCCGGCCGCTTCCAGGGCCGCTGCCGCAGCCACGACCCGGGCCACCACGTCGGGGTTGGCGTCGGTGGTCAGCTCCTGCACGACACCCACCCGCAAACCGTCGACGCCCTCGCCCAGCACCGCCGACAGCTCGACGGGCGGATCGGGTATCGACGTGGAGTCGGCCGGGTCGTAGCCCCCGATCACGTCGAGGACCAGGGCGGCGTCCGCCACCGTCGACGTCAGGGGGCCGATCTGGTCGAGGGAGGAGGCGTAGGCCACCAGCCCGTAGCGGGACACCCGCCCGTAGGTCGGCTTCACCCCCACCACGCCGCACAGCGACGCCGGCTGGCGGATCGAGCCGCCCGTGTCCGACCCGAGGCCCACGGCGGCGAAGCCCGCGACAACCGCCGCCGCGCTCCCCCCGCTCGACCCGCCCGGCACCTTGGTCAGGTCGAGGGGGTTGCGGGTGGGCCCGAAGGCCGAGTTCTCGGTGGACGAGCCCATGGCGAACTCGTCGCAGTTGGTCTTGCCCAGGATCACCGCCCCTGCCGCCCGCAGCCGGGTCACGACGGTGGCGTCGTAGGGCGGACGCCAACCCTCGAGGATGCGGGACGAGCAGGTCGTCGGCACGCCGCGGGTGCAGATGTTGTCCTTGAGCACGACGGGAACGCCGGCCAGGGGGCCGGGATCCTCCCCGGCCGCGACCCGGGCGTCGATGGCCGCCGCCTCGGCCCGGGCCGATTCGGCGAGCACGAGGTTGAAGGCGTGGACGTCCGCCTCGCGGGCTTCGATCGCTCGCAGGTGCTGTTCGACGACGTCGGCGGCCCGGCGGCGGCCGGCGCGCACGTCGGCGCCGAGCTCGGCTGCGGTGGCCCTCGCCGTCACGGGCCGTCGCCCAGGATGGGCGGCACCCGGAACCGGCCGTCCTCGGCCGCCGGTGCGGCGGCCAGCACCTCGTCGCGGTCCAGCCCGGGGCGGACCTCGTCCTCCCGGAGGACGTTGACGAGCGGCACGGGCCGGGCGGTGGGCGGCACGCCGGTCAGGTCGAGGGCGGCCACGTCGGCGGCATGGTCGAGCACCGCCGCCAGTTGGTCGGTGAAGCGGTCCGCCTCCTCGTCGGTGACCTCCAGGCGGGCCAGGCGCGCCACCTTGAGCACGTCGTCGCGCGTGAGCCGCTCAGCCATCCCGGCGATCGTAGGCGGCCGCCTGGAGCGGGCCTGTGCGGATTACCCGGTGCAAGAACTCGACCGTCCGCCGCTCGATCTCCTCCCGATCGTGGTCGAGGGTGGCCACGTGGAAGCTGCGCTCCAGCCACACCCGCTCGACCGGCCCGCCCACCCGCTCGGCCAGGACGTCGCTCGACACGGGCGGAACGACGTGGTCGGCCCGGCTGGTGAACAGGAGGAGCGGGCAGGTGATGCGGGGGAGGCGCACGAGCAGGTCGTCGAGCCCCTCGGAAAGGGTCAGCACCGATGCCAGGGGCAGCTGCTCGTAGGCCCCTTCCTGCTCCGCCCCGGCGTCGGCCACGTCACCGCCGATGCCCGGCGCCCGGGGGAAGCCGGTGGCAACCATCTCCCGCAGCGCCTCGCGGAACGAATCGGCGGGCGGGTCGACGAAGGGGTTGACCACCACCAGAGCGCGCACCCGCTCGGGATGGTCGGCGGCCAGCCGGCAAGCCAGCGACCCACCCATCGACAGTCCGACGGCGAGGACGCCCTCGCCTCTGTCCGCCTCGTCCAGGGCGGCCTCGGCCGCCTCCACCCAGTCGTCCCACCGGCGGGTCTCGAGGTCGTCGACGGTCGTGCCGTGGCCGGGTAGGAGCGGCACGACGGTGGGCACGCCGGCCGCCTCGATCGCTCCGGCCAGGCCGGCCACCGACCGGGGATGTCCGGTCAGACCGTGCAGCACCACCGCGCCGACGCCCGGCCGCCGTGGCCCGGACGCCGCGGCAGTCTCACCCAAGGCCGCCCCGGCTCGCCCGGTTGGACATCACCTGGAACTCGAGCATGGTCTTGGTCGTACCGGCCACCGCCTGGTCGAGGGAGACGAGGGTGACCGGCACTCCGTAGGCGGCCAGCTCGGTCACCAGCAGCTCCCGCAGCACGTCGTCCTCCACCGTCTCCGCCACCAGCCCGATGGCGGCGGGACGGGCGAACCGGGCCCGCCACCCATAGGACTCCTCGATCACCTGTCCCCACAGGAAGACCTCGCCCACGACCAGCGGGCCGGGCAGCACGCACAGGCCGTGGTCGCGCAGGGCGTCGATGCCCCGGGCGCCGGACACCCCGCACCAGCAGGTGGCGTCAGGGGCGGGGTGGCCGCCGCCCACGCACACCGCCGACATCGTTCTTCCCGGATGCCACTCCACGTGGCGCTGGGCCACGGAGCGCAGTCGCCGCCGGGGCGACAACTGCCAATAGCGCCACGCCCGCAGCGGCGCCGCCTCAGGGATCGGCTCGGCCACTACTTCTGGCCTACACCCCTCCCGGGGAAGCCGGCATCTCGTTGCGCTGGGTCTCGGTCCATTGGGCGGTCTCGGGGAACAACGGGTCCACCCGGCACGTGGAGTCGGGCCCCTCCGGCACCCACAGCGACGCAGCCGCCTCGTAGCAGGCGTGGTGCATCGTCATCATGGTGGGACAGGTGGCGCCCTGGGCGGTGAGCTCGGTCTGGTAGCAGTCGTCCTCGGTGACCGGCTGGAAGCACATGTCGCAGACGGCCTGGAAACCGAAC
>DASUXN010000077.1:0-4913 GCA_036377875.1 Acidimicrobiales bacterium | reverse complement strand
CCACAGCACGACGTCGATGGCGAGGGCGCCGATCAGGCCGAGCGGCGCCAGGAACGCAGGCAGCACGTTGGCCGCCGCCGTCACGCCGAACGAGATCAGGAACAGCAGCCCCGCCCCGGCGAGCCAGAGCAGCCCGGTCAGCTTGTCCTTCCAGCCGTTGCCCTTCACCTGCCAGGCGGTGTTGAGGGCGTACTGCACGGCGGCGACGAGCCCCAGGCCCGACCACAGCAGGCCGGCGACGCCCAGCACCGAGGCCACCTTGCGGCTCCGCTCGGTCTGGGCGATCAACTCGGTGACGAACTCGGCCGCGTCGCCCGTAAGTCCCATGCGGCCGATGATGTCGCCCGCCAGGTCGACCCGGCCGGCGGCGAAGAAGCCGAGCATGGCGAAGCCCACGAGCAGCAGGGGGAAGATCGACAGGAACCCGGCCAGCGTCACCGACCCGGCCAGATAGGTGCCGTTGAGGTCGCTGTAGCGGTTCTGGACCCGCAGGGCCCGGCCGAACCAGGTCCACCGCCGGCACAGTCGGTCCAGCCGCTCCTTCATATGCGCAGGTGGTACCCACTGCTCGCGGTCGCCACCCCTACGCTGTCGGCCACATGGAAGCGCCCACCCACGTCGGCATCGTCATGGACGGGAACGGCCGCTGGGCCCAGGCCCGGGGGCTTCCCCGCATCGACGGTCACGCCGCCGGCGAGGCCTCCCTGTTCGACGCCGTGGAGGGCGCGCTGGAGCTCGGGATCCGCTGGCTGACCGTCTACGCCTTCTCCACCGAGAACTGGCGCCGGCCCGCCGACGAGGTGCGGTTCCTCATGAACTTCAACGAGGGCATCCTCGTCCGCCGGCGCGACGAGCTGCACGAGCGTGACGTCCGGATCCGCTTCCTCGGCCGCCGGGACTGGCGCGTGCCGCGCCGCATCGTCCGCCGCCAGGACGAGGCCCTCGCCCTCACCCGCAACAACCGCACCATGACGCTGACCATCGCCTTCAACTACGGCGGCCGGGCCGAGATCGTGGACGCCGTGCGAGCCCTCGTCGCCAGCGGCATCCCCGCCAACAAGGTCGACGAGAAGGCCATCCGGGCCCATCTCTACGACCCGGACATGCCCGATCCGGATCTGGTCGTACGCACCTCGGGCGAGTACCGCATCTCCAACTTCCTGCTGTGGGAGCTGGCCTACAGCGAGCTCGTCTTCACCGACGTCCTGTGGCCGGACTTCCGCCGGGAGCACCTGTTCGCCGCGGTCGACGAGTTCCACCGGCGCGAGCGTCGCTTCGGGGCCATCGGGTGAGCCTCTACCGAGAGACCGGCGTCGTTCTCCGCACCATGCGGCTCGGGGAGGCCGACCGCATCGTCACGTTCCTCACGTCGGGCCGGGGCAAGGTCCGGGCCGTGGCCAAGGGTGTGCGCAAGACCAAGTCCCGCTTCGGGGGGCGGCTGGAACCGCTCAACCACGTGTCGCTGCTGCTGTACGAGGGCCGCGAGCTGGACGTCGTGACCCAGGCCGAGTCGTTGGAGCAGTTCCGAGCCGTGCGGGAGGACCTCGACCGCCTGGCCAAGGCCACGTCCCTCCTCGAGGCCGCCGACCAGGTCGCCCAGGAACGCCACGCCGCCACCCGCCTCTACACGATGCTCCTCGGTGCCCTCCGGGCCCTGGCCGTGGGCGACTCCCCACTGCTCGTGCCCGCCTTCTTCCTCAAGGTTCTCGCCCTGGAAGGGTTCCATCCCATCCTCGACGCCTGCGCCGGCTGCGGATCCGACTCCGAACTGGTCGCCTTCGACGTGGCCGAGGGCGGCGCCCTGTGCCGCTCCTGCGCCGGCCGGCTGTCCGCCCTCGCCCTCAGCCCCGACGGCCTCGCCCTCGTCCGCCGCGTCCTGGGCGGAGACCTCGGCTCCTGCCTGCGAGAACCCCCCTCCCGCGCCACCGCCGAAGTCGACAAGCTCGCCACCCGCTCCCTCGAACACCACCTCGAACGCCGCCTGCGCAGCGTCAACACCCTCGACCGCGCCTAAGTGTGCACAAATGCCGGCATACCCGGTCATTCTGCACACTGTCGTACCCCGACGGTACCTTTTGCGCATGATCGACCATACGCTCGCCGCCACCTTCGCCCGACAGCACGGGCTGATCACGGGACCGCAGGCGAAACACAGTGGTGCGACTCGCCACGCGATCCAGCATCGGCTCGACACGGGAAGGTGGGTGCGGGTCGGGGGCGGGGTGTACCGGCTGGCGGGAACGCCGGTCACGTGGGAGCAGCGGGCTCTGGCCGCCGTGCTGGTGGCGGGGCCTGAGGCCGTCGTCTCCCATCAGGCGGCGGCCGTGTTGCTGGGAGTGTCGGGATTCCGGCCCGGCAAGCCGCACATCACCGTGCCGCCAAGCGGCAACGCCCGCAATCCGTTGGCGGTCGTGCACCGGGCGCCGCTGCAGCCCGCCGACCGCACCCTACGCCAGCACATCCCTCTCACCGCCGCGGCCCGCACATTGGCCGACGTGGCGCGCACCGCGAGCCGGGAGCTGCTCGAGGAGGCGGTGGACGACGTGCTGTGCCGGCGTCTGGTCACCCTCGACCGGCTCCATGAGGCGGCTACCCCGCGCCTGCGACCCGTCCTGGCGGCGTGGACTCCCGGCGCCCTGCCCGGCAGCCCGGCTGAGATCGAGCTCGTGCGGGCCCTGCTGGCCGCCGGCCTCCCGCCCCCCGAGCGGCAGTATTGGATCGCTGCCGCCCACGCCAGAGTGGACCTGGCCTATCCACGCGAGCGCATCGCCATGGAGCTCGATTCGTTCCGCTGGCACGCCGGCCGCCGGGCATTCGAGACCGACCGCAGCCGCGGCAACCGCATCGTCGCCGCGGGATGGCATCTACTGAGGGCGACGCCCGGCGGGCCGGCGTCGCTGGTCCTAGCGGTCGCCCGCCTGACGCGCCGCGCCGCTTGAAGCACGGTTGATGTGGGAACAAGGCCAGGCATGCGAAAGGTAGGCGGGATCCTTATGGCGGTGACGCTGGCGGCGTCACTCGCTCTGGCCGGGTGCGGGGACGACGACGACGACGATTCGGGCGGGTCGTCGGGCAACACGCCGACCACCACCAACACCACGTTCGCCCCCAGCGACACGAGCATCGCCGGGGCCACTTCGTCGACCGGGAGGACGACGACCACCGGCCAATAACGGCAGGGGGCAGGCGCCGCACCGCGTAGCCTGACCGCCATGTCCGCCGCGCCCGATCTCACCGAACAGGTCGTCAACCTCTGCAAGCGCCGGGGCTTCGTCTTCCCGTCCAGCGAGATCTACGGCGGGTTCCGCTCCACCTACGACTACGGCCCCCTCGGCGTGCTGCTCAAGCGCAACGTCATGGAGGCGTGGTGGCGGGCCATGGTGCAGGAGCGCGACGACATCGTCGGCCTCGACGCGGCCATCCTCATGGCGCCCAAGGTTTGGGAGGCCTCGGGCCATCTCGCCACGTTCACCGACCCGCTCGTCGACTGCCGCAACTGCAAGGAGCGGTGGCGGGCCGATCAGATCGCCGGCTCCGTGCCCGAACGGAATGACAGCAGCTGCCCGAAGTGCGGCTCGCGCGATCTGACCGAAGCCCGCCCCTTCCACCTCATGTTCAAGACTCACGTCGGCCCGGTGGAGGACGAGGGCAGTATCGCCTACCTGCGCCCCGAAACGGCCCAGGGCATCTTCGTGAACTTCGCCAACGTGCTCCAGACGAGCCGCAAGAAGCCTCCCTTCGGCATCGCCCAGCAGGGCAAGTCCTTCCGCAACGAGATCACGCCCGGCAACTTCATCTTCCGCACGCGCGAGTTCGAGCAGATGGAGATGGAGTTCTTCGTGCCTCCCGAAGAGGGCAAGCAGTGGTTCGAGTACTGGTGCGACGAGAGGCTGAAGTGGTACGTCGACCTCGGCATCCCCGAGGACCAGCTGCGCCTGCGCCACCACGACCCCGAGGAGCTGTCCCACTACTCGACGGGCACGGCCGACGTGGAGTTCCTCTACCCGTGGGGCTGGGGCGAGCTGGAGGGTGTCGCCAATCGCACCGACTACGACCTCACCAAGCACGCCGAGTTCTCGGGCGAGAAGCTGGAGTACTTCGACCAGGCCAGCGGTGAGCGCTACGTCCCCCACGTGGTGGAGCCGGCCGCGGGCGTGGGTCGCAGCATGATGGCCTTCCTGCTGGCTGCCTATTCGGAGGACGAGGTGAAAGGCGAGAAGCGCACGCTGCTCCGCCTGCACCCCCGCCTCGCCCCCTACAAGGTCGCGGTCCTGCCCCTCTCCAAGAACGAGCGGCTCACGCCCACGGCCAAGGAGATCGCCCGCACCCTCCGTCCCCACTTCTCCACCGACTACGACGAGACGCAGGCCATCGGCCGCCGCTACCGCCGCCAGGACGAGATCGGCACGCCGTACTGCGTGACCGTCGACTTCGACAGCCTCGACGACAACGCGGTGACGATCCGGGACCGGGACACCCTCGAGCAGGAGCGGGTTCCCATCGAGGCCGTGGTGGAGGCCGTCCGCGCCCGATTGGGTGGCTGACAACTAGCTGTCGTGTCGCTACAGTGGCGGCCCAAGAGCGGGAATCAGCACAAAGCAGGAGAGATACGTGAGCGAGTCAGGTGAGTCCGGCCCCAACTTCAACTCCCGTAGCCCGGCTGGCGGAAATTGCACTGCCTGTGGCAAGCCCGTAGCCCTAACCCAGCGTCGATGCCCGGCCTGTGGGGCGTGGCAGCGGCCTTGGAGCACGGGCGGCAAGCCGAGCCGTTGGGCGAGGTACGAGATCGGTGGCTCCGGCCGTCCCGACGAATGGGGCGCCCAGACGGGTCAGGCCGGCGAGGTCCAGAGCTCGGTCTGGGTTCGTTGGGGTCCCAACGGGGAGTACGTGCGCCAGTCCACCCCCACGGGCCA
>DASUXN010000076.1:0-4008 GCA_036377875.1 Acidimicrobiales bacterium | reverse complement strand
CCGGGGCGCCCATGCCCCCCGGGGCCGACGCAGTGGTCATCGTCGAGCGGACGACCGCCCTGGACGGGGGCACGAACGTGCTGGTGGAAGCGGCGGTCGGCCGGGGCGCCAACGTGCGCGAGCCGGGCAGCGACCTCCGGGCCGGCCAGGAGGTGGTGGCAGCCGGCACCGAACTGACACCTGCCCTGCTCGGTCTCCTCGCCAGCGTGGGTCGGGCCACCGCCTCGGTCCACCGCCGCCCGGCGGTGGGCGTGATGTCCACCGGCGACGAGCTGGTCGAGGGCCCCGCTCCCCTACGACCAGGTCAGATCTACGACAGCAACCGGCCCATGCTCGTCGCCCTCGTCCGCGAGGCCGCCTGCACCCCCGTCGATCTGGGGCGGGCCCTCGACGACCCCGAGGCCATCGCCAAGACCCTCGACGAGGCCCTCGACCGCTGCGACGCCGTCCTTCTCACCGGGGGCGTCAGCATGGGCGACTTCGACTTCGTGGGCGACGTCTTCGCCGGGCTCGGCACGGCCCGGGAATGGAAGATCGCCATGAAGCCGGGCAAGCCCCTGGCCTGGGGGATGCTGCGGGGACGGCCCGTGTTCGGCCTGCCCGGCAACCCGGTCTCGGCCGCCGTGTCGTTCGAGCTGTTCGCCCGGCCCGCCCTTCGCCGCCTGCTCGGCCATCCGCATCCACTTCGGCCGGTCGTTCGCGGCGTGGCCGACGAGCCCCTCCGGCGGCGCCAGGACGGCAAGACGCACCTGGTTCGGATCGTGGCCAGCCTCGACGCGTCCGACGGGCGCCTCCACGTCCGCTCCGCGGGCGGGCAGGGGTCTCACATGCTCACCGCCCTGGCGGCGGGGAACGCCCTGGCCCTCCTGCCCGACGGCGAAGGAGTGGCTGCCGGCGACGCGGTCGACGTCCTCAGAATCGGCCCGGGATGACCGAGGCCGCCTGCCCCTAGACTGTCCTCCCATGAGCGAGCGGGGTTTGACGCACCTGGACCCTCTGGGCCGGGCCCGGATGGTCGATGTCACCCCGAAGGAGGCCACCCACCGGCGGGCGCTGGCCCGCTGCAAGGTCCTCATGAAGCCCGAGACCACCAATCTCATCGCCAGCAACGCCATCACCAAGGGCGACGTTCTGGCGGTCGCCCGGGTAGCGGGCATCCAGGCGGCCAAGCAGGCCGCTCACCTGATCCCCCTGTGCCACCCGTTGCTGGTGGGGTCGGTGTTCGTAAGCTTCACCATCGGCGACGACTGCGTCGAGGTCGAAGCCCAGGTCGAGACCGTCGACCGCACCGGCGTCGAGATGGAAGCCATGACCGCTTGCGCGGTGGCGGCACTCACCGTCTACGACATGTGCAAGTCGGCCGACCGGTCGATCAGCATCACTGACCTGGCCTTATGGGAAAAAACGGGCGGCCGTTCCGGCACCTACCGGCGACCGGCCGAGTGATTTTGCCGGGCCCGGGGGTTGCCCTGGGGCCTGCCCGTCGACTAGGAAGTGGCCCTGGCGGCACTTCCCCTGACCATCCGCGAACGCCCGCACGTGCTGTTGTACGGTTGCCTCAGATAAAGGAGCGTCGAGGAGCGTGACGTTGGTTCTGCTTATCCTCGCCGTCATCTGGGCCGCGGTTCTCATTCCACCTTTCCTTCGTGTTCGCGCGGAGGGTCGCCCGGCTGACTCGATAACGGACTTCCACCGACAGCTTTCCGTGCTGCGTCGCGCCGGGCCGCGCGTCGGCGGCCAGAGCGACTACGTGCCGGGCCTGCGTGGCCCCAGCGCGCCCGAGGGCAGCTACTCCGGCCGTCACGTCGCGCCCTACGCCCCGAGCCGGCCTTCGCTCGCCCCCGTGGCCCGTCCTGCCTTTGCCGACGGGCGCCACGCCTCCTTCGCCCGCCGCAACGCCCGCCGTCGCCGGCGCGACATCCTCATGACCCTGCTCGTGGCCGCCGGCGCCACGCTCGTCCTCGGCGCCATCCCCGCCCTGCGCATGCTGTGGCTGGTGCACGCCGCGGCCGACGTCCTCCTCTTCGGCTACGTCGCCCTGCTGATCCGCCAGCGCAACCTCGCCACCGAGCGCGACCTCAAGGTCCGGCTGCTGCCGACCGCCCGTCGCCACGAGGCCCGCCTCGAAGCCGAGGGCCGGTGGGTCGACGGTGAGAGCGGCTGGCTCGCCGAGCCCGCCCTCCTCCGCCAGTCCGCCACGTAGACCACTCCCTCACGGTGGCCAGCGGCGACGGGTCCATCGCGGCCGGCTCCGAAGCCGTCGACGGCCTGCGCCGCCAGCTCGACGCCGCCCACGCCGCCCGGGAGACCGCCATTCCCGCCTGCCGGCGCACCATCCGGGCCTGTGGCAGCTCCATCCGGGCCGTCCACCGCCTCGACGAGGCCACCGCGCTGGCGCTGGCCGAGGAAGCCGAGACGCACCTGCGGGAAGCTCAGAAGGCGCTGCGCCCCTTTCCGTCGCTCGCCGCCACCGGGCCGCTCCACGACGCCGAGAAGGAGTATGCCGAGGCGCGCCTGACCGCCGCCCTGATGGCCTCCGCCCCCCTCCCCACCTTCGAGGACCTCGACGTGGGCGCGGCCGCCTGGCTGGGCGGGCTCTCCGAGGCCGGCACCGAACTGCGGCGCTCCATCCTCGACCGCCTCCGGGAGGGCCACCTCGACGACGCCGACCGCCTCCTCACCGCCATGGACGACGTCTACGGGCTGCTCGTGTCCATGGATTACCCCGATGCCCTCACCGGCGGTCTCCGCCGCCACGTCGACGCTCTCCGGGCCGTCCTCGAACGCACCCGCGGCGACTTCACGACCACCGTCCTCCAGAGCCGCCTCCAGGCCACCATCGAGTCCCGCCTAGGCCGTCAGCTCCCTTCGGTCGACTAGCCTGGACGCTACGCCGGGGGTGTAGCTCAGTTGGAAGAGCGCCACGTTCGCAACGTGGAAGTCGGCGGTTCGAGTCCGCTCACCTCCACCGTATAAGTCCTGGTCAGGACCATTACGTTCCGTCAGAAGCCTGTGGATAGCCGCTCGCAGGCATTCCTGCACCACAAGAATTCTGAGAACGAGTGGCAACGATGATCTCAGGCGGTCGGCGCGGCGCTCCGGATCGTGTCGTCGGACCAGTCGTCCTACGCCGCAGGCACCGGAATCTTCGTGAACGGCGTCGGCGCCGCCACCCGCACCGGTACCAACCGCTGGGCACTGGACCTTCCCGGCGAGCAGTTCCCGGTGGAGCTGGTCACCACGCCTACCAGCACCACCGAGGGTTCGTACCCGGTCGCGTGCACGACGGTCCACCAGGAGACGGGCACGTTCGAGACGAGACAGCTCTTCGAGTCGGACGGGTTCCTCGGGTTCGAGGGCACTCGCGGGCACTACACGTCGACCGCCTACATCGTCTACGCCCGCCGGCCGAACGGTTCGTGTGACACCACCGGAACCCCGCTGTCGCAGACGGTGAGCATCACCGCCCAGGCCACGGAGGCGTTCGCCGTGCTCTGAGGCCGGGCGCAAGCCGGGACCGACCCCCCGCGCTCCCATCTGGCTAGGTGCGAGCGCGGAGCCGTTCCATCGCCTCACCGGTGCACCGCCCTACCGTCGGCCCCCACAACGATGTCGCTGCCGCCGATGATTCTGCGGTTGGCTTGGCGTCGAAGGCAGTAGTGACCGTGCAGGACACATTGGGAGTTGACGATGCGCAAGCTGATCGCAAGCAACCTGATTTCGATGGACGGCTACGCGTCCGGCCCGGGCGGCAACGTGATGGCGCTGCCTTTCGACACAACGTTCAGTGACTACAACCTTGAGCTCATGCGGGCCGCGGACACGTTGGTGTCCGGCGCCACGACGTATCGCGACTTCGTGAGCTACTGGCCTCCAGTGGCCGATGACCCGACCCAGCCCGAGGTCGAGCGAGCCATCTCGCGCCGCCACCGCGAACTACAGCACTTGGTCGTCTCTGACAACCTGACTGCCGACGAGACCGGCCCGTGGCGCGAGAACACCAGGATC
>DASUXN010000075.1:0-2704 GCA_036377875.1 Acidimicrobiales bacterium | reverse complement strand
CTGGACGTGTCGGGAGGGGGGCAGCGGGAGGGACTGGGCCAGCGCCAGGATGAGGGACTCCGGCCGCTGGCTCTCGTCGGCGTAGATCGCCAGGCTGAGCGCCTCCATGCTGCTGCGTTGTTCGGTGTCGCCCAGGTCGCTGAGGATCAGCTGCGGGATGTTGGCGAGGGGCAGCTCGGCGTAGACGAGGCGGGTGGGCGACCCGGACGCCGGACCGTAGGAGAAGCCGAAGGCCGTGCCGTTCGGGCCGCTGAAGCGGCCGACGGGGACGAGCTCGGCCTTCATGGCCGACTCGTGCAGGCGCCTGGCGTGCTCATCCCGGGCCGCCGGCCCGATCAGCGGCGGCGCGCCGACATGCGAGGCGACCAGGGGCATCGGTCCGGACATCTCCAGGAGGGCAGCAGAGGCGAAGAGGCCGGACTGGAGGTGGGGCCCGACGCTTCGGGAGAAGGCGTCCTGGTCGGCGCCGGTCGCCGCCACCACGGCGTGGATGGCGGCCATCGACAGCTCGATGCGCGAACCGACCTGCACGGCGATGGCGCCCAGGTCGCGGGCCCGGTCCTCGAGGGCTTGGCGGTCCGAGGACGCGACCGCCTGCTTGGAGACGAGATGGAGCGCTCCGGTGGTCAGCAGCAGCGCCCCCAGGCACAGTGACGACAGCGCCCGTAGTCGCACCGACTCGCCCTTCGACAGTCCGAACCCGCCGATTTGGACGGGCTCCCAAAGTTTCGACCCAGGCCGTGGAAACTTGAGGAAAAGCGGGAGAATGCCTCGAAAGGACTAGCAGTGAAACCCCACCTCTGCCCTGACCATTGACGCCTTCCACGCAGGTCCGATGGCAGAGTGTGCCGGTGAACCCGCACGCCCGAGCGCGCCCGTGAGGGTCGCTGCCTTCGGAGGGCCCTACTCCAACCCCTACGCGCTCAAGGCCCTGCTGTCCGACGCGTCGCGGCGGGGGTGCGAGCGGATCTTCTGCCTGGGCGACCTCGGCGGCTTCGGCGCCGAGCCCGACGCCCTGTGGCCGCTGCTGCTGCAGGGCGGAGTGGAGTGCATCGCCGGCAACTACGACGTGGCCATCGGCCGCGGCGAGCCCGACTGCGGCTGCGGCTACCGGGATCCCCGCGACAACGAGTTCGCGCAGATCGCCTACGACTACACAAGGGCCCATACGTCGGACGGGTTCGCGGCCTGGATGCGCACCCTTCGCACCGAGCGACGGGAGACGATCGAGGGCATCCGACTGCACCTGGTCCACGGCTCGCCGCTCGGCCTCAACGACTTCCTCTGGGAGTCGCTGCCCGAGCCGGAGCTGCGCAGGCGGGTGGAGGCCAGCGGCGCCGACCTCGTGTTGTGCACCCACAGCGGCCTTCCCTGGCAGCGGCGGGTCGACCGGTCGCTCGTGGTCAACGTGGGCGTGCTGGGCCGGCCGGCCAACGACGGCTGCCGGGAGGTCTGGTACGCCGTGCTCGATCTGGCCGGTGGCCGCGTCGATGCCGAGCTGGTGCCGCTGGCCTATGACTGGGCGGCCCAGGCGGCGTCGATGCGCGCGGCGGGCCTGCCCGAGGCGTTCACGGAGACGATCGAGACCGGCTGGTGGACCACCTGCCTCCAGATCCTTCCTCCCGCCGAACGGGCCCGGGGCCGCTTCCACGTCTACCGCTCGGAGCTCGACCCGGCCGCCCTCGACGACGGGCTCGGGCCCGTGATCGAGGACGAGGACCCGGATCGACCGGTGGTCCCGCTGTTCGGGACGGCGCTGTTCCCGCGCCGGCTGTGGCTGGCGGGGGAGGGACCCGGCGTCGCCGAGGCGGTCGCCGGCGCACGGAGGGAGGGCTTCCTCGAGGTCCGGCCCGTCCGCCCCGACGACTCCAGTCGGGAGCGAGGCTCAGCCGTGCCGGTTCTGACCCTGTCGCCCGACGGGTGGTTCTGGGACCCGGCCGCCGCGGACCCGCTGGCGCCGGCAGCAGCCGAAGCTTCGGACGTCAAGCGGCTGGTGACCGAGCGGCTCCTGGCCACCGCTCAGGCCGAGGGCACCCTCCCCGGAGCATTCGCCTGCGCCTGAGCCGCTCCTCCTTGACGGACCCGGTGCCGTCTGTGAGGATGACCGGCCATCAATCTCCGTCGATGTCGTGATCGACGGCCGAGCCGGTACCGACGGGCGGGGAGGATCTGTGTCGAGGGTGCAGCTGGCCATCAACGTCGCCGATCTGGAGGCCGCGGTGGCCTTCTACTCCAAGCTCCTCCAGGCCGAGCCGGCCAAGCGGCGACCCGGCTACGCCAACTTCGCGGTGGACTCGCCACCCCTCAAGCTGGTCCTCATCGAGGGCGAAGGCGAGCCCGGTTCCCTGAACCACCTGGGCATCGAGGTCGACTCCAGCTGCGACGTCTCGACAACGGCCGCTCGGTTCGAGGCCGTGGGGCTCGACACCCTGGTGGAGGACCAGGTGCCGTGCTGTTACGCCCTTCAGGACAAGGTCTGGGTCACCGACCCCGACGGCGCCCGCTGGGAGGTCTACACCGTGCTGGGCGACTCCGAAACGGGAACGCCCGGCCAGCAGGAACGGGCGGCGGCGGCAAACCGGCCGGCCTGATCGGCTCCGACTGAAGAGAAAGGCGATGCGTAGATGACCGACCCTTCGGGGCTCTCCCGGCGCCGCTTCCTGCAGGGCGCCGGGGCATTCGTGCTGGCCGGTGCGGGGGCCGT
>DASUXN010000074.1:0-6258 GCA_036377875.1 Acidimicrobiales bacterium | reverse complement strand
TGATGGCCCACCCCAGCCGCATCGACGAGCGCATCCGGGCCTACCTCCACGAGAAGCCTGACGTGGCCGCCAAGGTGACGAGCTACGAGATCCCCGGGTTCTTCGCCCGCAAGCAGGTGGAGGACGACCTCCGTGAGCGGGAGGAGCAGTACCGCAGTGTCTTCGAGGCGGCCACCGACGCCATGCTCGTCATCTCCATGGACGGGACAGTGGCCGCCGCCAATCCGGCCGCCCGCCGGCTGTACGGGTACTCGGAGGACGAGTTCGTCGGCCTGTCCGTGGGCCGGCTGGCCTGTGAAGGGGGAGCAGGGGAATTGGAGCGGTTCCGTGACGACGTGCGTGCCCTCGGGCGGGCCTACATGGAGGCGACGACCGTGGCCAAGGACGGCCACGTCTTCGACATCGAGGCCCGGGGCACCACGTTCCGCTACCGCAAGCAGCAGCACCTTCTCGTGATCATCGCCGACATCACCGCCCGCAAGCGCCACGAGGAGGAGCTGCGGGCCGCCCGGGACGCAGCCGAGACGGCCACGCGGGCGAAGAGCGCCTTCCTGGCCAGCATGAGCCACGAGTTGCGCACGCCCCTGAACGCCATCATCGGCTACAGCGAGATGCTCCAGGAGGACGTCGGCCACCTGGGCGCGGACCACGTGGTGGACGACCTCGAGAAGATCCGATCGTCGGGTATGCACCTGATGAACGTCATCAACGACATCCTCGACCTGTCCAAGGTCGAGGCCGGCCGCATGGACCTGTTCGTCGAGACCTTCGACGTGGGGGCGATGGTGGCGGACGTGGTCTCCACCGTGCGGCCGCTCATCGCCCGCAGCGGCAACGTCCTCACCGTCGGGGTCCCCGACGACCTGGGCGAGATGCGCTCCGACCTCACCAAGGTGCGCCAGGCCCTGCTGAACCTCCTCACCAACGCCTCGAAGTTCACCGAGCGGGGCACGATCGACGTGAGCGTGTCCCGGGACGTGGCCGACGGCCGGCCCTGGCTGACGTTCGCCGTGGCCGACTCGGGCATCGGGATGACCGACGAGCAGCAGGCCCGGCTGTTCCAGCCCTTCACCCAGGCCGATTCGTCCACCACCCGCCGCTACGGCGGCACCGGCCTGGGCCTGTTCATCAGCCAGCACTTCTGCCAGATGATGGGCGGCCAGATCACCTGCACCAGCGCGGTCGGCGCCGGATCGACCTTCGTGATCCGCCTTCCCGCCTCGATCGACGCCCGCCAGGATGAAGCAACCGATCACGGCACGGCTCGCGACAGTGCGCTCCGCGGACACATCCTCGTCATCGACGACGACCCCTTCGTGCAGGACCTGCTGCGCCGGTCGCTCGAGGCGGACGGGTACCGGGTCGTGACCGCCTCCGACGGCACCGAGGCCCTTCGCCTCGCTCGGGAGGTCCGCCCTCAGGTGATCACGTTGGACGTCCTTCTTCCCGGCATGGACGGCTGGGAGCTGCTGCTGGCCCTGAAGTCGGACGCCGACCTCTGCGACATCCCGGTCATCATGATGTCGGTCGTCGACCAGGCCGAGCTCGGGCTCTCCCTCGGCGCCGCCGACTTCATCACCAAGCCCATCGACCGCGACCGCCTCCTGCGGGTGCTCGGCAAGTACTGCCCGCGCGCCTCCGCCTCGGTCCTGGTCGTGGACGACGACTTCGAGACCCGCCACCTGCTCCGCCGCATGCTCGAGCCCGAGGGGTTCACGGTAGCGGAGGCCGGCGACGGGCAGTCGGCTCTCGCTGCGATCGCCGGCCACCGGCCGTCGCTGGTCCTGCTCGACCTGATGATGCCGAGGATGGACGGCTTCGAGTTCCTCGTCGCCCTGGGGGCACGCGAGGAGTGGCGCGACCTGCCCGTCGTCGTGCTCACCGCCAAGGACCTCACCGCCGACGAGCACGAGCGCATCAGCGGGCGGGTCGAGAGCATCCTGCGTAAAGGGGCGCACGGCCGCGAACGGCTGCTGGCCGAGGTGCGGGCCCGAGTGGCGGAGAGCACTCGACTGTCACCGTGAACGACGACGTCGAGCGCTACATCCGCCGGGCGTCGGAGATCATGGACCTCGGCTCACGGGTGGAACGGCTGCTGCTGGCGGCCGAGGAGGAGCACCACGTAGCCGTGCCCATCGAGCTCGACAACGGCGACATGGCGGTCTTCTCCGGCTATCGCATCCAGCACAACTCGGCCCGCGGGCCGATGAAGGGCGGGCTCCGCTTCCATCCCACCGTCGACGCCGAGGACGTGCGTGCGCTCGCCTCGCTCATGACGTGGAAGACGGCGGTCGTGAACGTGCCCTTCGGCGGAGCCAAGGGCGGCGTGGCGTGCGACCCGGGCACCCTCTCCGCCGGGGAGCTCGAGCGCCTGACGCGTAAGTTCGTCCAGCGCATCGCGCCGGAGATCGGGCCCTACCGGGACATTCCCGCCCCCGACGTCAACACCAACGCCCAGATCATGGCGTGGGTCATGGACGAGTACTCCCGCCGCCACGGGTACTCGCCGGCCGTGGTCACCGGCAAGCCCCTCGACCTCCAGGGCAGCGAGGGACGGGAGGCGGCGACCGGCCGAGGAGCGGTGTCCATCACCGAACAGGCGCTGGCCGACCTGGGCCCGGGACTGGCGGGCGCCTCCGTCGCCGTTCAGGGCTTCGGCAACGTCGGGTCCTTCTACGCCCTGCTCGCGGCCGAGCGGGGCGCCCGCATAGTCGCCCTGAGCGACGCCAGCGGCGGGATCGGGAACCCGGCCGGCCTGGACGTAGCCCACCTGGTGGAGCACCATGCCCGGCCCCGGCGACCGCTGGCCGAGTACCAGGGCGACGGCGTGGAGCCGGTGACCCAGGAGGAGCTGCTCGCCGCCGACGTGGACGTGCTCGTGCCCGCTGCCCTGGGCGGAGTGCTGACCAAGGAGAACGCCGACGACGTCCGGGCCCACCTGGTGGTGGAGGCGGCCAACGCGCCGACGACGCCGGAGGCGGACGACATGCTCGCCCGCCGAGGGGTGACCGTCGTCCCCGACATCCTGGCCAACGCCGGCGGGGTGACGGTCAGCTACTTCGAGTGGGTCCAGAACATCCAGGGTTTCCGCTGGACCGAGGACCACGTGAACGCCGAGCTCGAGAAGGTCATGACGGCCGCCTACCGGACCGTCCGCAACCTCGTCGTGCAGCGGAAGATGACATGGAGGACGGCGGCGTACGTGGTCGGGTTGGGTCGGGTGGCCAAGGCCACCGTCCTGCGGGGGATCTGAAATGCGCGCTGACGACGGCGCCGGGGCGGCGCAGCCCGGCATCGGATCCGCTCTCGACCTGCCCGTGTTCGCCGGCCTCGACCATGACGAGGCAGCTTCCTTCGCCGAGCACGCCCGCGTCGTCGAGTTGGCCGCGGGCGACGTCCTGTTCCGCCAGGGCGACCGGGGCAAGTCGCTGTACTTCCTGATCTCCGGGTGCATGGACGTGGTGGCGGGCGAGGGCGAGGGCGAGGGCGGCGGCGGCGGCGACCACCCGCCCCACCGGCTCGCCGCACTCGAGCCGGGCGCCATCCTCGGCGAGATCGCCGTCCTCACCGACGCGCCCCGCACCGCCACGGCCGTCGCCACCGCCGATGCCCGGCTGTGGGAGCTCGACGACGCGTCGTTCCACGCCGCCCTCGACGGTTCCCGCCAGTGGGCGTTGGTGCTGTTGCGGACCATCGCCTGCGTACTGGCCGAACGCCTGAGCACGGTAGACGGCCGGCTACTCAATTTGATCGCCACCGAACGGGACGACGCGACGAGCGGGACGGGTCGGGTGGCGGAGCTGGAACGTCTCCGCAGCCGGCTGCTGTCGGACTGGACGTTCTGATGGCGACGATCCTGCTGGTGGAGGACAACGAGCTCAACCGGGACATGCTCAGGCGCCGCCTGCAACGGAAGGGGTACGACGTTGTGATCGCCGTCGACGGGGCCGAAGGCGTGTCCACCGCCCGGTCGGTGGCGCCCAGCATCATCCTTCTCGACATGAGCCTGCCCGTCCTCGACGGGTGGGAGGTCGCCCGGCGGCTCAAGGCGGGCGAGGACACCCGGTCCATCCCCATCATCGCCCTCACCGCCCACGCCATGGCCGGTGACCGCGAGCGGGCCGTCGAGGCCGGCTGCGACGACTACGACACCAAGCCCATCGACCTTTCTCGCCTGCTGGGAAAGGTCGAGGCCCTGCTCAGCGGTCGCGCCGAGGCCGGCGCGTAAGCGGTCCGTAAGTAGACCGGAAGTCCCCCAGCTCATGGTGACCCCGAGACTCAGGGAGGACGCCATGAGCGACGTGAGCGGGAAGACCGGCATCGGCGGATCGGGAGGCGACGGTCGGACGCGCGTGCGGCGGGCGCCGCGTCGACCCTGCTCGCGGGCCGGCCGCGTCCTCCGCTCCGGCTGCACCGTCCCCACCCGCGGGCCCGTCGCCGCGGTCACCAGCCTCCACACCCTGGGCCCGGCCGGCACCAACTGCGAGCGGTCGGCGGTCGAGTGGTTCGTCCGCGCGGGCCGCGCCGGGCGGGTCGTCCTCTATCCCACCCTCGAGGACGCCGCCCGCGGCGCTCTCGCCACGCCCGGCGGCGCCCTCCTCGTCCCCGCCGCCTACCCAGACCTGCACACCCTCGTGTACAGCCACGTGGAGGACCTCACGCTGGTCGACAGCATCGTGGTGCCGACCCACCCGATGGTCCTGGCCCGGGCGCCGGAAGCTACCGCCCTGGGCACGGTCGCCACCCACGCCGCTCCGATCGCCCTCGTGCCCCCGGGGATCACGGTCCGCGTCGTGAGCAGCAACGCCCAGGCCGCCGCCGACTGCGCCGCGGGCCTGGCCGATGCCTGCATAACCACGTCGGCGGCCATGGACCGCTACGGGCTGGAGCTGGTGCGGGACTTCGGCGCCGTGCAGATGGCCTTCACCGTCCACGTCCCGACCCGCCCGGCAACGGCGCCCTCGGAGTACGATGCCGCCGGGAGCAGGGATGACTGACACGTCGACGCCGTCAACGCTCGTGCACGAGCTCGGGCGGAGTCCGCTCCTGGCCGACCTCTCACCAGGCGGGCTCGAGACCGTCGCCCACGAGTTCGAGGAGCGGTGGGCGTCCGAGGGAGATCTGGTCCTCGCCCAGGGCCAGCACGGCGCCGGCTGCGGCCTGATCGTCTCGGGCCAGGCGTCGGTGCGGGTCCACGGCGAGGAACGCACCCGACTGGGGCCGGGCGACATGTTCGGGGAGATCTCGACCTTGCTCGACGAGCCGGTGGGGGCCGACGTCGTGGCCCTCGGCCCGCTGCAGTATGTCCTCCTTCCGGCCGAGCGGTTCCAGGCGGTCCTCACCGCCTTTCCGTCGATCTCCTACCGGCTGCTTCAGGCCGAGGTCCGCCGCCTGCGGGCGCCCGATCGTTGGTACGCGGCCACCACCCCGGGCCGGTCCCGTTCCACCCCCTGGTCGCCGTCCAGCTGGCGTGCTCACCCCGCCCAGCAGCAGCCCGACTGGCCCGACGCCGACCGCCTGGAGGCGGTGCTGCACGGCCTGAGGGCCAAGCCCCCGCTGGTGTTCGCCGGAGAAGCCCGCCGGCTGACCTCCGCCCTGGCCGAGGTCGCCGCCGGTCGGGCCTTCCTCCTCCAGGCCGGTGACTGCGCCGAGTCCTTCGTCGACTTCTCGGCCGACGCCATCCGGGACAAGCTCAAGGTCACCCTGCAGATGTCGGCGGTGCTGACTCACGGGTCGGGCGTCCCCGTCGTCAAACTCGGCCGCATCGCCGGCCAGTTCGCCAAGCCCCGGTCCTCGCCCACGGAGATGGTCGGCGGCGAGGAGATCCCGTCGTTCCGGGGCCACATGGTCAACGACGACGCGCCGCTGGCCGAGGCCCGCCGGCCCGACCCCGGTCGTCTCCTCGACGGCTACCACCAGTCCATGGAGACGCTGAACCTGCTCCGGGCCTTCACCACCGGCGGCTTCGCCAGCCTGACCAACGTCCACAGCTGGAACCAGGAATTCGTCGCCTCCAGCGCCCAGGGCCAGCGGTATGCGGCGATCGCCGCAGCCATCGACCGGTCGATGGCGTTCATGCGCGCCTGCGGGTTCGACCTGGAGAGGGAGTCGGCGGTCCGCCAGGTCGAGTACTGGACGAGCCACGAGGCGCTGCTCCTGCCCTACGAGGAGGCCCTCACCCGGCGGGACCCGATGAGCGGCGACCTCTACGCCACGTCGGCCCACATGATCTGGATCGGTGAGCGGACCCGGCAGCTC
>DASUXN010000073.1:0-3699 GCA_036377875.1 Acidimicrobiales bacterium | reverse complement strand
GGCCAGGTAGTGGACCGCGTCCATGACCACGAAGCCGAGGTCGAACAGGGTGTCGGAGTCGGCGTACAGCATGTTGCGCAGGACCTCGGTGGTCATGACCACCACCGGGGCGTCGCCGTTGATGGCGTTGTCGCCGGTCAGCAGGCCCACCCGGGCCGGGCCGTGGGCACGGGTGAGGTCGCCGAACTTCTGGTTGGACAGGGCTTTCAGGGGGGTCGTGTAGAACGCCTTGCCGCCCTCGTCCAGGGCCTTGGCCACCGCGTACTCGGCCACGACCGTCTTGCCCGACCCGGTCGGGGCGGCCACCAGCACCGACCGGCCGTCGTCGAGGGCGTCGAGGGCCTGCACCTGGAAGGGGTCCAGGGCAAACGGGTAGCTCGCGGCGAACTGTTCCCGGATCACCGCTTGAGCAGCCTTCCGATGAGGATGGCCGCCTCGTAGAAGAGGTACATGGGCAGGACCATGGCGAACAGCGAGTACGGGTCCTGGCTCGGGGTGATGAGGGCGGCGACGATCACGATCACGACGAGGGCGGGGCGGCGCCAGCTGCGCAGCCGCGAACTGGTCAGTACCCGGGCGAGCTGGAGGAACACCAGCAGCACCGGGAACTCGAAAGCCACCCCGAAGGCCACCATCATCAGGACGACGAGGCTCAGGTACTTCGAGGGGGTGAAGAACGCCTCGAGGTTCTCGCCGCCCACGGCCACGAGGAACCGCAGGGCGTTCTCGAAGGTGAGCATGGCCAGCGTGGCTCCCCCCAGGAACAGGAGGATGGAGGACACGATGAAGGGGATGGCGTAGCGCTTCTCCCGCTTGTGGAGGCCCGGGGTGATGAACCGCCACGCCTGCCACAGGACAACCGGCGAGGCGAGGAACAGTCCCCCGAAGGCGGCGATCTTCAGCCGGGTGGTGAACCCCTCCAGGGGGTCGGTGATGAGGAGAGTCGTCTTGCCGGTGATCTCCTCGTAGGGGCCGATGAGGAACTCGAGGATGCGCTCGTAGAGCAGGAACGCCACCAGTCCGCCCATCGTGACGGCGATGACCGAGACGATGACCCGGCGGCGGAGCTCGGTGAGGTGCTCGACGAGCGACATGCGCTCGCCGAGGTCGTCGTCGGAGTCCTCGTCGAAGATGGCGATCTCGGGACGATGGCGTCGGTCAGGCGCGGGGGCCGGGCGGCGCCTCGGAACCAGCCGGCGCCCCCGGCTCTTCGGCCGGCGAGAGCGGCTCCACGGGGGCGGGCGGCACGTCGATTCCGGGGACGACCGGCTCGGGTGTGGGTTCGCCGGAAGGGCCCGGGGTCGAGGCCGGCTCGGGGGTCACAGGATCGTCGGGCAGGGGCTCGATGGGCGACGTCGGTGCCTGGCTCTTCCAGTCGGGGCTGGTCGGGATGTGCTCAGCGGGAATGGGGTCGGAGTACGACGGCCGCTTCTCGTCGACGTCGAAGGCGGAGCGCACGTCGGACTGGACGTCGCGGGTCCAGCGCCGCACCTCGGCCAGGGCCTTGCCCACCTGGCGGCCGGCCTCGGGCAGCCGCGAAGGACCGAGCACGATCAGCGCGACGACGAGGATGACGAGGATCTCAGCGGGGCCCAACGACGAGGGCATGGCCTCACCTTACTGGTGGCGCTTTTCCTCGATGTTCTCGGCCAGCTGGCTCACGTCACCGGCCAGGCGCTGGAGCCGGGGGGCCATGTCGCCCAGCTCGGCGAGGGCGTCGCGCATCTCGACCATGGCCTGGTTGACCTTCACGAACGCCTTGAGCAGGAAGAAAAGTCCGCCCCCGAGTACTACGACAGGGATCAGCCACAGGGCCCACATACCGTCGATGGTACTTGCGGTGCCCGGCTACGTGCCCCTCTGGTTCGTTTAGAGTCCCCCGCCGTCGAGCCGCTCCGCCGTCCTCCCATTGCCTTCGCCCACCGCGGCGGTCGGGCCCACGCCCCGGCCAACACCATCGCCGCCTTCCGGCGCGCCCTGGAGATGGGCGCCACCGGGTTGGAGACCGACGCCTGGCTGACCGCCGACGGCCAGGTGGTGCTCGACCACGACGGCGTGGTGAGGCGGGGGCTTCGCCGCCGGCCGATCTCGGGCATGGGTCGCGACGAGCTGCCAGCCGACATCCCCACCCTCGAACAGCTCTATGCCGAGTGCGGCACCACCTTCGAGCTGTCAGTGGACGTGAAGGACCCGGCCGCCGGTCCCGCCGTGGTCGCCGTCGCCCGCGCCGCCCACCCGGGGGCGCCCAAGCGGCTGTGGCTGTGCCACCCCGACCGCCACCTGCTGGCCGAGTGGCGCCAACAGGAGCCCGACGTCCGCCTCGTCAACAGCGTGCGGGCGCGGGAGGTGAAGGGCGGCCTGGAGAAGCGGGCGGCCGAGCTGGCCGCCACCAAGGTCGACGCCATCAACCTCCACTGCACGGAGTGGACGGGCGGCCTCACCGTGCTGTTCCACCGCTTCGAGCGCCTCGCCTTCGCCTGGGACGCCCAGCAGGAGCGGGAGATCCGCGACCTGGTGCGCATGGGGATCGACGGCGTGCACAGCGACCACGTCGACCGGCTGGTGGCGGTGCTGGGCCCGCGCGGCTGACGGGGGCGCCGCCCGCAGGTCAGAAGAAGAAGCGGAAGCTGGTGATCGGCCAGACCCGCACGAAGGCCTTGCCGATGATCGAGGACTCCTTGATCGGACCGAAGAACCGGCTGTCGCGGGAGTTGCCCCGGTTGTCGCCCATGACCCAGACGTGGTCGGCGGGAACGGTGGTCGGCTCAAGCGGGCCGGTGGTGATGCCCGGGCCGAGGTAGGGCTCGAGAAGCATCTTGCCGTCGATGTAGAGAAACCCGTCGGGACGGGACTCGACGGTCTCGCCGGGAAGGGCGATGACCCGCTTGATCAGGTCTTTCACCTGGCCCGGGGCCTGATCGGGGCCCTCGAAGACCACCAGGTCGCCCCGCTCGACGTCGTGGAGGTCGTAGGAGAGCTTGTTGACCAGGACCCGGTCCTGCTCCTGCAACGTCGGCAGCATCGAGCCCGAAGGGATGTAGAAGGCCTGGACCAGGAACGTCTTGACGACGAAGGCCACCAACAGGGCGCCGGCGATGATGAGGACCCACTCGACGACGTTGCGCAGCCCGCTCGGCTTCTTCTTGGCCCCCTGGTCGGCCAGCGGCACCGGCTGGGGCGGCAGGGGGTCGGGCGGAGGGGAGGCCGCGGGGGGCCACGGCGAGCCGGGCGACGTCATGTGCAAGCGAGGCTACCCCAGCAGGTCGTTTGCCCTACCTCGGCCGCGATAACGCTCCAGCAGCCTGCACGCGGCTGTTCGGCCCACGCCCGTGTCGCCCTCCACCACTCGGGCGGCGGGGCCGAGGCGGAGCAGAAGGCGTTCCAGCCAGGCCCCTTCGCTGACCGCCAGCGTGACCCTCGTACGCCCCTCGGGCCGCTCCTCGACCGACTCGGCCGGGTACTGGTCGACCACCCAGCGACCCGCCGGCTCGAGCTCCAGGGTCACCCGCTGATCGTCGGCGCGGGGCCGGTAGACGGCGAAGTCGGGCGGGGACGCAGGTGGGTCGAAGCCCGACTCCAGGACCTTGGCCCGGCGCACCCGGTCGATGCGGAAGAGGCGCTCGTCGTCGACCGCGTGGCACCACGCGGCCAGGTACCACTGCCCGCCGGCCGAGAAGACGGCGTAGGGGTCGACCACCC
>DASUXN010000072.1:0-2242 GCA_036377875.1 Acidimicrobiales bacterium | reverse complement strand
CCGCGCCGGCCCGGGAGGGCGCCGACTGGGACCGGCGGTGGGACGAGCCCCTCGAGTGGGAGTCGGGCGGAGACGACGATCGGCCGACCCAGGCCTTCTCCGAGCCCTCCGACGACCGGGGCGGCGATAACGACGCCCCTGCGGTGCGCATCCTCGGGCCCGATCCCGTGATCCGACCGGCACCGCCGCAGGAGAGGAGGAGCCCCGATTCGGGCGAGGCCTCTGCGGCCGCCCCGCCCGAGAGCTCGTCGCCGCTGCGCATCGTGAGGGCCGAGCGTCCGCCGGTGCCGCCACGGCCGTCCCGGCCGCCGGGGTCGGCGATGGTGCAGGCGCCGCCTGCCTCGACGCTGGTGGCCGACCCTCCCCAGGGTCCTCCGAAGGGTCCCTCGGCGGCCGAGGACGAGCGGCCCCGCGGCCTTCGTCCCATGCCCTCGCCGGGGCGGACAGACGGCGCCACCGCTCTCGCGCCCCGACCCACGACCGCGCCCAGGAAGCGCCCCAGCCTGCCCGAGCTCGCCGTCGTCCCCCAACCCACCCGTCCCCACGGAAAGCTGGGCGTGCTGTGGGCGGCCATCACCGTCGGCGCGGTGGTCCTGGGCGCCCTGCCGCTGGCCTTGTGGCTGGCGGCGTGCGCGGCGGTGGCGACCATCCAGGCCGGACGGGCCTCGAAGGCTGACCACGAACTGACTGCGGTGTTCGCGGCGGCGGCCGGCGCGGGCATGCTCCCGCTGGTGGCGGCCGTGGCAGGGCTTCCCGTCATGGCCGTGGTGGCGGTGGCGGTGGCCGTGCTCGTCCCGGTGGCGGGCATGTCGGCGCCCGGTCGGCCCAACCCGCGCGACGTCGGGACGCTCGTGCTGCTCAGCGTGTCCGTCGGCGTGGCCGTCGCGTCGGTGGTGCTGCTGCGGGAGGTCAACATCCACGCCCCGCTGCTACTGCTCGCCTACGCCGCCGCCTACGACGCCAGCGCCTACGTCGTCGGAACCGGCGCGACGAAGTTCTGGGAGGGACCGGTGGCGGGAGTGCTCATGCTGATCCCCGTGACCATGCTGTCGGCCGTGTTCCCACTGGAGTCGGAGGGCAGCTCGCTCCTGCTGGGCGTGGTCGCCGCCCTCCTGACGCCGTGCGGACCGCTGGCTGCGTCCGCCCTGCTGGGCGACGCCGAGGCGAATGCGCCCGCCCTCCGCCGCCTCGACTCGCTGCTCGTGCTGGCCCCGCTGTGGGGCCTTCTGGCCTGGGCCTTCGTCTCCTAGCTCGGCGCCGCAAGGGCCAAGCGGCTGCTAGCCCTTCTTGGTGTCCCAGAAGATCTTGTCGATCTCGGCGATGAGGTCGAGGAGCTTCTGGCCGGTGGCCGGGTCCTCGGACTTCTTGGCTGCTCCGGCCGCCTTGGTGGCGTCCCAGAAGAGCGTGTGGAGGTCGGGGTGGGCTTCGAGGTGCTCAGGCTTGAAGTAGTCGGTCCACAGCACCCACAGGTGGTGCTTGCACAGGTCGGCGCGCTCCTCCTTGATGAGCACCGCCCGCTGGCGGAAGACGTCGTCGTCGGACGCCTGGAACTTCTCCTGGCAACCCTTGACCGACTCCGCCTCGATGCGGGCCTGGGCCGGGTCGTACACGCCACAGGGCAGGTCGCAGTGAGCGGACACCTTCGCCGGGGGGCTGAGCCGGTCGATGAGGGCGATCAGGCGGTCGAGAACAGGCATGCCTAGGCTCCTTCGGCTCGCGTTGTGATTCAAGTCCGCACACTACTGATCGCGGGAGCGGCCTCCGTCGCCGCTGTCCTCGTCGTCGGCCTGCGTCCGGTTCGCCGCTTGGAGGTGGTCGGCCCCAGCATGCGTCCCACCCTCGAGGAGGGAGACCGGCTGCTGGTCGTCCGACCCGGGCGGCCCCGGCCCGGCGACCTGGTCGTCGTGCCCGATCCGCGCCGCTCCGACCGGCTGGTCGTCAAGCGGGTGGTGGAGGCCTCGGCCGCAGGGTTGACGGTTCGGGGTGACAACCCGTCGGCCAGCACCGACAGCCGCGACTTCGGGCCCGTTCCGGCTGCCACCGTGCGGGGGCGGGTCGTATGGCGCTACGCCCCACCCCACCGGCGTCGCTGGGCCACCGGCCTGCGTGGCCTGAACGCAATGGCCGGCCTGCGTGGCCTGAACGCAATGACCGGCCTGCGTGGCCTGAACGCAATGACCGGCCTGAAGGCGATTGACCGGTTGGTACCCTGATCCCGCCATGCTCGCTGACGACCTCGACC
>DASUXN010000071.1:0-3135 GCA_036377875.1 Acidimicrobiales bacterium | reverse complement strand
GAGGCGGAACAGGACCACCTTGACGATTCCGTCGATATTGGCGTAGCCGGTGACCACCAGGCGTCCATCGGAAAGGGCAAGGGCGGTCTTCGGCGTCTCGGACACGTTGGGTGCGACACCCACAAGGGCGACCCCGCCGGTTCCGAAGGTGTTGTCTCTGCTGCCGTCGGCGTTCAGCCTGGCGACGGCGAAGTCGACGTCCTTCCGTCCCTCGCCCATCCCGACCTGGGCCCCGACGACGGCCAGCTTGTCGCCCGCCAGACCGGTCAGGCCCCACACCGTGTCGGCCCGGTAGGCGTTGCCATCGGCCACACCGGTACTGAGGTCGAGCCTCACCACTCCGCCATTGCCGAAGGTCGGATCGAGCTTGCCCGTCTCGTCGAAGCGGGCCAGGGCGATGTCGGTGTCGCGGACCGAGTCACCCGTGGCCGAGGTGTCGTGCTCGAAGGTGCCCGAGATCACCACCTTGCCGGTCGACTGGACGACGATGCCCCGGGCCAGCTCGGCCGCCTTCCCGCCTTGGGCCACGTTGACGGAGGCCACGCCGTTGGTGCCGAAGCCGGCGTCGAGCTGACCGTCGGACCGAAACCGCGCCACCGCCATCATCTGGTCGGCGCCGGAGGCGACCCACCCTGCGCCGTAGAGCCGGTTCTGGCCGTCGAAGGCGGCACCGAGGAGGCGGTCGTGCTCGGTCGTCGACAGGGGCACCGTCTGGACACGGTCAAAGGGGGGAAGGGCCAGCGCGTCCTCGGTGCTCGACTGCTGACGAGCGGCCCCTGGTGAAGGAGCCTCCCCGTCCGAGGCGCATGCGCTCATCACGACGGCAGCGGTCGCCAGCACGACCATTCGACGGCGGAGTCGGAACATCGCTCGGAGTACCCCCTGATCGGCAGGAGCCGGAGATTAGGGATACCTAAGAGAATTTGCAAGGGCGGCCTAATACCGGTCGTGCGGGCCGGACACGGAGAAGGCAGTGCGCAAGTTCCAGGAGTTTTTCGGGCTGACCGTCGACGGCATCGTCGGTCCGGAAACGTGGCACGCCTTGGTGGTCCCCAAGTCGGAGTAGCCGGCCGTGACCGGCCTGGCCTAGGTCGTGTCCCGGAGGGCTTCCTTCCAGGCCCGGAACCGGGTGTGGTGCGCCCCGTCGGCCCCTATGCCGTCGCCCGTGCCGTCGGGGCGGACGCGGTAGCTGCACGAGCGGCCGAGGTCGTCGGCCGCAAAGGCGATGTAGCGGGCGTCGCCCTTGGCCGCGGGGCCGGCGCGCCACAGCAGCCACCGGCCGATGCGGCGGATGTAGTAGGTCTGCGAATGGCCGAGGTCGGCGCCCAGGGTCGCCAGGCCGGCGGGGGCCTCGACCCAGGCCTCGGCCGGGATCGCCTTGTCCCGCTGGGGCGTGGGAGGCAGGTCGTCGGTGTGGACGGGCGTGTGGTCGAGGGGCCGGTCCTCGGCGGGCGGGCTCACGCGCCGGGCGCCGGTTCGATCACGTAGGCACAGCTGTGGGCGCCGGCGATCATGTGGCTCACCCGCTCGATGCGGGCGTCCTCCAGCGCCTCGCGCAGGAACGAGATCTCGCTGGAGCATGCCCCGCCGTAGCGCTCGGCCACGTCGAGCACCGCGCAGTTGTGCTCGGTCACCCGGAACGTGCCGTCGGGCAGGGCCTCGAAGTCGGCCAGGTACCCGTCCTCGTCGAGGATGCGGGCCAGCTCGCGAACCTTGCCGGCGAAGTCACGTCCTTCGAGGCGGGCCCTGGCCTGGGCGACTCGCCGCTGGCGCCGGCGCTCGAAGATCACGTCGACCAGCCCGGGATCGGCGTCGGTCACGTAGCCCAGCAGCTCGTTGGTAAGCCCTCCGTAGGCCTTGGGGAAGAACCCCTCGGCGTCGCGGGTGAGCCGGTACCAGTGCTTGGGCCGGCCCCTCTGGCCCCGCTCCTCCCGGTACGTCACCAGCCCCTCGGCGACCAGCGTCTCGAGCTGCTGGCGCACGGCGCTCACCGTGACCCCCAGCGTGGTGGCCAGCTCCTCGGCCCGGACCTCTCCCCCCTTCTTCAGGGCGAGGAGGAGATCCTGGCGGCTCGTGCTCAGGGCCCAGAGAGTGCCGGGATCGGGCGCCAGCGAGTCGGTCACGGGGAGCCCGGCAGCAGAAGGTGGAGGTCGCCGAACTCGTGCCACAGGTAGCCCCGCTCGAGCGCGGCCGCGTAGGCCTCCTCCAGCATGCGCCGCCCGGCCAGGGCTTCGAGGATCAGCAGGTGGGTCGCTCGGGGCTCGTGCCAGCCGGTGAGAAGGCCGTCGACAACGCGCACGCCCCGTTCCGGCGTGACCACCGTGTCGGCCCAGCCCCGGCCCGGGTGGGCGACGCCGCGCTCGTCGGCCACCGTCTCCAACGCCCGCACCACGGTCGTCCCCACGGCCACCACCCTGCCACCTCCGGCCCGGGTGGCGTTCACCCGCTCGGCCGTCTCGGGCGGGACGCGGTAGGGCTCGGGAGGCGGCAGCTCGTGGTCCTCGAGCGACGACACGCCGGCGTGGAGCACGAGGGGGCTCACGCCGATGCCGCGAGCGACGAGGTCGGTTATGAGGCGAGGCGTGAGCGGGCGCCCGGCACTGGGCATCTCGGCACTGCCCGGCTCGGTGGCGTAGACGGTCTGGTAGGCGTCGAGAGGCCAGTCCCGTTCGACGTGGGCGTAGCGGATGGGACGGCCGTGGTCGGCCAGGAACTCCAGCAGCGGGACGGGCAGGCGCACGCTCGCCACCCACAGCCGCTGGGACTCGGGGTGGCGGGCCAGCAGCTCGACGGTCCCGCCGCCGCGCAGCCGCAGGGTCTCCCCGGTGACGTCGTCACGGAAGGGCGCGGTGGCGGGCGGCGCCGGCCGGCGCAGCTCCACCAGCCACAGCCCGGCGGGCAGCCTGGTCGAAAGATGGAGGGCGAGCAGGGAACCGTCGGCCCGGACGGCGTCGACCGCCGCGGCCAGGGTGCCGGACGTGTTCACCACCAGCAGGTCGCCCGGACGCAACACGTCGGGCAGGTCGCGGACCAGGTGATCGGTGGGGGGGGTCAACGGCCTGGACACCATCAGCCGCACGCCGTCCCGCTCCACACTCCGGGCCTCGGGCGGCTCGTGGGCCTGGAGGTCGACAG
>DASUXN010000070.1:0-2587 GCA_036377875.1 Acidimicrobiales bacterium | reverse complement strand
GAGCGCGTCCCTTCTCGACCTGGTGGGAGGCGAGGAGGCCCGCGGTCCGGCCCAACGCCTCGTCGGGTTCGGCGTGCTGGCCGCCGTCCCCACCGTCGCCTCGGGACTGGCCGAGTGGCAGGACACTGCGGGTGGCGCCCGCCGGGTCGGCGTCGTCCACGCCGTCGTCAACGCCACCGCCACGACGCTGTACGCCTCGTCGTGGCTCGCCCGCCGGCGCGGCGCCCACGGCAAGGCGGTGAGCCTGGGCGTGGCCGGCGGCGTGGTCGCCACCATCGGCGGCTACTTCGGAGGCCACCTCACCCTCGTCCGCAAGATCGGCACCACGGACCCCGCCTTCGGCCGCGACGCCTCCTAGATAGCGTCCGGGCCGTGCGCCCGGGCCCGCTCCACTCGCCCGCCTTCCGCAGGCTGTTCGCGGCCCAGACGATCTCCCGTTGGGGCGACACCTTCAACGCCGTCGCCCTGGTGATCGCCGTCTTCCGCCTGACCGGTTCCGGCCTCCAGGTCGCCGCCACCGTCGCCTTCGAGATCCTGCCCGTCCTGCTGCTGGGTTTCGTGGCCGGCGTCGTGGTGGACCGCATGCCCCGCCGCCGGGTCATGATCGCCGCCGACCTGGGCCGAGCCGCTGTCGCCCTGGCCCTTGCCTTCTTCGGCGGCAACGTGGCCGTGCTCTACGCCGCCGCCTTCGCCCTCTCGGCGGGAACGGTGTTCTTCAACCCCGCCGCCGCCAGCCTCCTGCCCTCCGTCGTCGGCAAGCGCGAGCTGGTCGGCGCCAACTCGGCCCTGTGGTCGGCCGCCGTCCTCTCCCAGATCGCCCTCGCTCCCCTGGCCGGCGCCCTCGTCGCCTTCGCCGGCGCCGGCCCCGCCTTCGCCGTCAACGCCGGGTCGTTCCTGGTCTCGGCCGCGCTTCTCCGGACGCTCCCGTCCGGCGCCCCGACCGCCCCGGCGACCACCGCCGCCGGGCCCCGCAAGCGCCTCGCCGACGTGGCCGAGGGCCTGCGCATCGTCCGTACCAGCCGCTTCCTGGGCACCCTCGCCGCCGTGCAGGCGCTGGCCGCCCTCTCCGCCGGCGCCACCTCGGCCCTTCTGGTCGTCCTCGCTGACCGCCACCTGGACGCCGGCCCTGGCCGTTTCGGCCTTCTCGTCGGCGCCATCGGCGTGGGGGCCGGCCTCGGGCCCCTCGTGCTCCGACGCCTACTGGCCGACTTCCGCCGGCCATCCCTCCTGTTCGGCCCCTACCTGCTGAGGGGTGCCGTCGACCTGGCCCTCGCCGCCTCGTCCAACTTCGGCCTCTCCCTCGCCCTCCTCGCGACATACGGCGTGGGGACGTCGACGGGCATGGTGACCTACAACAGCGTGCTCCAGTCGACCGTCCCCGACCGGCTTCGGGGGCGCATCTTCGCCTTCTACGACGTGGTCTGGCAGTCGTCCCGCTTGGCCAGCCTCGGCCTGGGCGGCGTTCTGGCCGACGCCCTGGGGGTACGGGCCGTCTACGTGCTCGGCGGCCTCCTCCTTCTCGTCGCCGGCGCCCTCGGCCTGGCCCGCCTGCGGCCGCCCGACCTGCGGGTGGAGGCGGCCGGCGAGACCGCGACTCAACCCTTCAAGCCGGCTTGATGGCGTCCCGCTTGTGCCGCAGGAGTGCCTGCTCGGCCGCGTTGTCGGTGCGGGCCAGGGCGGCGTCGTAGGCGGCGGCCGCGTCGTCGTCCCGTCCCAGCCGGCGCAGGAGATCGGCTCGGGTGGCGTGGAAGAGGTGGTAGTCGTCCAGGCCGAGCCCGTCGACGACGGCCAGCGCCGGCCCGGGCCCGTCGACCTCGGCCAGGGCGATGGCCCGGTTCAGGGCCACTATCGGCGTCGGTGTCAACGCCAGGAGGTGGTCGTACAACTGGACGATCTGGCGCCAGTCCGTGTCGGCGGCGGTAGGAGCGTCGGTGTGGACGGCGTTGATGGCGGCCTGGATCTGGTACGGCCCGGGAGCGTTGCGGCGCAGGCATGCCCGCACCAGCGCGTGCCCCTCCTCTATCAACGAACGGTCCCACCGGGAACGGTCCTGGTGGGGCAGCAGGACCATCGAGCCGTCCGCCGCGGTGCGCGCCGCTCGCCGGGCCTCAGTGAGCAGCAGCAGAGCGAGCAGGCCCTGCGGCTCGGCCTCGTCGGGCATGAGCTCGACCAGCAGGCGGGCCAGGCGGATGGCCTCGGCGCAGAGGTCGGCCCGCACCAGGTCGTCGCCGGCGGTGGCCACATAGCCCTCGTTGAAGATCAGGTAGATCACCGCCAGCACCGGCTTCAGCCGATCGGGTAGCTCGGCATCGCGTGGCACCCGGTAGGGGATGTTGGCCACCCGGATCTTGTTCTTGGCTCGCACCAGCCGCTGGGCCATGGTCGGCTCGGCCACGAGGAAGGAACGGGCGATCTCGGGTGTCTGGAGGCCGGCGATCAGGCGCAGGGTCAAGGCCACCTGAGCGCTGGGCGCCAGCGCCGGGTGGCAGCAGGTGAAGATCAGGCGGAGGCGGTCGTCCTTCACCGGACCCTCCGGCTCCATCGGTTCGTCTTCGGCCCGCAATAGCGCGGCCTGGGCATGGCGGTC
>DASUXN010000069.1:0-2787 GCA_036377875.1 Acidimicrobiales bacterium | reverse complement strand
CGCCGCCGACGTGGCCGAGGCCGCCAATCACCTGGGCGTCCCCGCCCAGGTCAGCGGCTCCGTGGAAGAGGCCGTGGACCTCGCCCTGGCCGAGGCGGCGGAGGACGAGATGGTGCTGATCACGGGGTCGCTGTACCTGGTCGGGGCGGCCAGAGCGTGGCTCGGACCCGTGTAGCTTCGCCCCTCATGGACCGCACTCTCGTCATCTGCAAGCCCGACGCTGTCGAACGGGGGCTGGCGGGCGAGGTCGTCCGCCGCCTGGAGGCCAAGGGCCTCCGGCTGGTCGCAGCCGAGCTGCGCACGATCGACAAGGAGACGGCGGGACGGCACTACGCCGAGCACGAGGGCAAGCCGTTCTACGACTCGCTGGTCTCGTTCATCACCCGCAGCCCTGCCCTGCTTCTGGTCGTGGAGGGCCCCGAGGACACCTTCGCCGTGGTCCGCACGCTAATGGGCGCCACCAACCCCAAGATGGCCGCGCCGGGCACCATCCGCGGGGATCTCGCCATCGAGATGACCGAGAACCTCGTCCACGGCAGCGACTCGCCCGAGTCGGCGGCAAGGGAGATCGGCATCTTCTTCCCCGATCTCGGCTGAAAGGCTCAAGCAGGGGTTGAGCTTTCCCGCCGGGACGCCTAGCCTCTGGCCCAGCCCTACTGGCGCGGAGGCCGCTGTCCACATCCTTATGGCCCACACCCGATGACGGACAACTTCTTCTCCGCCTTCCTCGGCCGCGACATGGCGGTCGACCTGGGCACCGCCAACACCCTCGTCTACGTGCGGGGACGCGGCATCGTCCTCAACGAGCCTTCGGTCGTCGCCGTCAACGTGCGGGACGGGCGCCCGCTGGCCGTGGGCCTCGAGGCCAAGCGGATGATCGGGCGCACGCCCAACCACATCCAGGCCGTCCGTCCTCTGAAGGACGGGGTGATCAACAACTTCGAGATCACCGAGAAGATGCTCCGCTACTTCATCCAGCGGGTGCACCAGCGCCGCTGGGCCAAGCCCCGCATGGTGATCTGCGTGCCCTCGGGTGTGACCGGTGTGGAGAAGCGGGCGGTGCAGGAGGCGGCCGAGTACGCCGGCGCCCGCAAGACGCCGTTCATCATCGAGGAGCCCATGGCCGCCGCCATCGGGGCCGGCCTCCCCGTGCACGAGCCCACCGGCAACATGGTCGTCGACATCGGCGGTGGCACCACGGAGGTGGCGGTCATCTCCCTGGGCGGCATCGTGACATCCAAGTCGGAGCGGATCGGCGGCGACGAGCTGGACGAGGCGGTCATCCAGTACGTGAAGAAGGAGTACAGCCTGGCGCTGGGGGAGCGCACGGCCGAGGAGATCAAGATCGCCCTCGGTTCCGCCTACCCGCTGGAGCGTGAGGTCTACGCCGAGATCCGGGGGCGCGACCTGGTGACCGGCCTTCCCAAGACCATCGTGATCTCCACCGAGGAGGTCCGAAAGGCCCTGGAAGAGCCGGTGGCGTCCATCGTCGACGCGGTCAAGGTGACCCTCGACAAGACCCCGCCCGAGCTGGCCGCCGACATCATGGAGAAGGGGATCGTCCTCACCGGCGGCGGAGCGTTGCTCACAGGCCTCGACGTGCGCCTCTCCGTGGAGACAGGCATGCCTATCGTGGTGGCCAAGAACCCGCTCCACTCCGTGGCCATCGGCTCGGGACAGTGCCTCGAGGAGTTCAATGTCCTTCGGCAGGTTTTGGCGAACTCTGGAGAACGGTAGGTTCGCCGACCCTGTCATTCGCTCCGCGTCACTCGTGCCGCGGTAGCGCGCGGTGGCCGTCTACAGGCGCTCCCGGCGTCATCGGTTCTTCCTCCTCCTGCTCGTCCTCACGTCGATCACGGTGATCACCCTCGACTACCGCGACGGCGGGGGCGGCTCCCTCGAGTCGCTGCGCCGTGGGGCGCGTGACGCCCTGGCGCCCCTCCAGAACGTCGCCTCCGACGCCTTCGAGCCGGTCGGCAACTTCTTCGGCGGGATCACCCGCTACCGGTCGCTCCAGCGCGAGAACGACCGGCTGCGGGCCGAGCTGGAGGACGCCCGCGGCGCGCAGCTGTCGGAGGAGGGGGCGGAGCGCGAACGCCAGGCCCTGCTCGACCTCATGCGCCTCGACTTCGCCTCGACCATCCCCGCGGTGGCGGCCCGCGTCGTCTCCACGTCGCCCTCGAACTTCCAGCACACGGTCGTGGTCGACCGCGGGTCGGACAAGGGCGTGGCCGTGGGCATGCCGGTCGTGACGGGCGCAGGGCTCGTCGGGCGGGTGCTGGAGGTGTCCCAGACCCGGTCGACGATCCGGCTGCTGACCGACCGTTCGTCGAGCGTGGGCGTGCGCCTGACCGGCTCGGGCGAGGTGGGGATCGCGTCGGGTAGCGGCGCCCGTGAGCCCCTCGACGTGGACTTCGTGGCCGCCGGTACCAAGGTGGCCGAGGGTGAGGCGCTGGTCACCAGCGGTGTCGACGGCAGTGCCTACCCGCCCGAGGTGCCGGTGGGCACCATCAAGTCGTTCAACACGCCGCCTGGCGCGATCCAGCAGGAGATCCGGATGGAGCCGGCCGTCGACCTCGGTCGCCTCGAGTTCGTCAAGGTCCTGCTCTGGGGCGGGGGCCGGCCCTGATGGTCACCGACCTCCGCTTCCGCCTGCCCGTCACGGTGCTTCTCTGCCTCCTCCTGCACACCACCCTGCTCAACGAGATCCGCATCGCGGGTGTCATGCCCGACCTCATGCTGCTGGCGGCGGTGGCGGCGGGCCTCGAGGCGGGGCCCGGCTATGGC